>NZ_JBSFNN010000031.1:0-72039 GCF_053587115.1 Streptomyces sp. NPDC003697 | reverse complement strand
TGACGTAGACGAGGTCGCCGGCGACGGACGGGGTCCCCCACACGTCGTTCGACATGCGGAAGCGCCAGGGGCGCCAGCCGGCGGCGGCCTCCGGGCTCCCCGGGGCCGGGGACGCCTGCCCGGCGTCCCCGCGCCGGCCCGCCCGCTGATCGCCGGCGCCCCGGAAAAGGGACGGAACCCGGGCGCGGCCACCGCGCAATTGCCCCACGGTTCGGAAGAGAAATCGGTGAAAGCACAGTCTTATTGACGAGACGTCAATCCAGGCCGTCCGCAAGGCAATAGGTGAGATCGCGGGATCCCTTGTTCAGCCGCATCCGGCTGTGCAAGGGTGTCCGCTGTGTCGGCATGCGGACAACGATCGTTTTCTCCGGCGTGCCGAGGCCGCTCCGTACGCCCCCCACGCTTCACAAGAGCCGCCGCTGGCCTACGTCCGAGCCGCAACGCTCCCCTGGTACGGACCGATTCCGCGGTGCTCATGGAGGAATGCAGCCGTGAATGAGGCAGGCATGTCGAATTCCCCCGAGCCGGTACGTCTGTTCGAGACAACGGACGAACAGTTGAGTGCCGAACTGAGGAAGTGGACCGGGGCCACCCCCGCCCTCAACCCCGTCGGCGAACTGCTCGACCGGCACTGGGAATCCGCGTTCGCCTACGCGCGGCTGTGCACCGACGGCACGCGTTCCGCCGGCATGCTCACCACCGCCGCGTTCACCCGGTTGTTCGGCCAGTCGCTGAGGCAGTCCGGTCCCACGGCGGCGTGGCGCCCCCAGATACTCGTCACCGTGCGGCGCATAGCGGCGGAGTGGAGCGCCGACCACCGCCGCGAGATGCTCCACCCCGACCTGAGAGCCGCGGCCGCCGACCGCGGAGGCATCGCCGCGCGCCTGCTGCCCCCGGCCGGCCGGCGTCTGCTGTCCCGGGCGTTCCAGCGGCTGCCCCAGTCGGCCCGCGCCCTGCTGTGGCACACCGAGGTCGAGTCCGACCCCCTCGCCACCCCGGCGGCGTTGCTGGGCCTGAACGAGGAGGGCGCGCGCATCGAACTGCGGCGAGCCCGGGAACGGCTGCGGGAGGAGTGCCTCCAGGTCCACCGCGAACTCGCCCCGGAGCAGGTCTGCCTGCGCTACGCGCGGCTGCTCGACGTCACCACCCGGCGCGGCGGCGCCGTCGACCCGGACCTGCGGGACCACCTGGCCGGCTGCACGCACTGCCGCCACACCGCCGACCAGTTGGGCCGCTTCGGCACGGACCTCGGAACCGCCCTGGCCGAAGGTGTGCTCGGCTGGGGCGCGCGGGCCTACCGGGCGTCCCGCCCGGGCGGGAGCGAGGAGCCCGCGGCGGGTGAGCCGGCCGTCCCGCCGGCCGCGGCGTCCACCGCGCCGTCCGCGCCCGCCGGGGGCGCGCCGCTCCCGCCCCTCGCGCCGGACGGCGGGTTCCCCGGGGCCGAGCCGCCCACGGCACCGCCGCAGGACGGGCTCCCGGGCGGTGAGCCGTTCGGCTCCACGGCGGCGCGCGTGCCCGCGGGAGGCGAGTCCTCCGCGCCCGGGTCGGGCGCGCCGCCCGTCGCCGGTGAGCCTTTCGGTGCCGGGCCGGGCGCGCCGCCTCCCGAGGGGGACCCTTTCGGGATGCCGCCTGCCGTGCCGTCCGCTCCGGACGGGTCTTTCGCGTCTGCGCCGGGCGCCGGGTCCCCGCCGGAAGGGCCGTTCGTGTCCGTGCCGGGTGCGCCGTCCGCCGTCGGGGAGCCCTTCGCGTCCTCGCCGGGCATGCCGGGAGGCGAGCCGTTCGTGTCCTCGACGGCCACTGCGGGGAAGCCCTTTCCGCGATCCCCGGTCGAGCGGCCCGGCCGCCGTGAGCCGGCCGGTTCGTCGGCCACCCGCACCCACGGCCGGCGCGGAGGCCCCGCACCCGGCGCCCGCCCCGCCTCCCGGAGGTCGGCGCACCGGGCCCGGCGCGCCGCGCGCCGCCGCAATCTCGCCGTGGCCGTCGCGGTCGTCAGCGGGATGGTCGTCCTGCCCCTCGTCCTGTGGTACGCCCTCGGCCCGGGCGACGGCACCGCCGCCGATGCCGACGGGCAGCCGTCCGAGACGCCCGGCTCCGCGGCCGGCGCCCCCACCACCGGGCCGTCCTGGGCGGGGTCCGGCTCGCCGGACCGGGACACCCTGCGCGGACGTCTGCGGAACGCGGCGTCCCGGCTGTGCGTCGGCGTCGTCGGCGGGAAGGCCGCCGTCGACGCGGAGACGGAACTGGCGACCTGCTCCCAGGAGTCGAGCCAGCAGTGGGTGTACGAGGCCGACGGGCTGCTGCGCAACGGCGCGGACCCCGCCCTGTGCCTGGACTCCCACCTCGGCTACTCGGTCCGGCTGGCCCCGTGCCCGGCCGCCTCGGAGCCGGGCGGCCGGAACGTCCGCTACGACCTCACCCCGCAGGGAGCCCTCGTGCCGCGGTTCGACCAGCGCCTCGCGCTCACCCCCGCGGCGACCGACGGCGCGGGCTCGCTCGTCCTCAAGACCAGGGCGAACGTCGCCACCCAGCGCTGGATGGTCGACGGCTCCGCGCCCGGCCTCCGGATGGAACGGGTCAACTGGGGCCGGGACGGTGCCCTTCCGAGCCGCTCGCCCGCCCCGGCCACGCCCCGGGCGACGGCCCCGGGGACGCCGCAGCCCGCGCCCACGTCACCGTCCCCGCGGCCGTCGCCCACGGCGTCGTACCCGCCCGGCGGCTGCTCGTCGTACGGTGATCCGTGCCAGGGCGCCGGGCAGCACCGTTGGGACGGCCGGCCGGGCTACGGGGGCGGCTACGGGGGCGGTTACGGCGGCCGCTAGGGCTTGACGAGACAACGAGCCCGGCACGCCGCGACCGGACGGCTGCCGCGGTCCCGACGGGCCCGGGCCACAACAGCCGCCGCCACCTCAGGGGCGGGGCGGGGGTGCGGGCAGTGTGGACAGGCCGGGGGCCCGCTCCGGCCAGACCAGCAGCACCGGGCAGGGGGCGTGGTCGACGGCGAACCGCGCGGCCGGCCCGAGGCTGTGCGGGCCGAGCCGGTCCCGGTCGCCGTCACGGGCCAGCACCAGCAGATCGGCGCCCTCGGCGGCCGCGACCACCACGCGCTCGACCCGCCCGGTCCGCTCCAGCCGCACGCACGGCCGCCCCAGCCGCGCGGCGGCCGCGCCGAGCAGTTCGGCGGCCGAGGTGACCCCGAGGGCCGCGAGCCGGTCACCCGGATCGCGCTCGGGGTGGCCGCGGCCGAGCAGCCCGGCGAACGCGCCGTGCGCCACGCCGGGCACCTCGGCGCCGGTGACGTGCAGCAGGACCACCTCGCGGGCGTGGGACGCGTGCGTGCGCACGGCGTCCACGCAAGCGGGCCAGGTCCCCTCGACGAGCCAGGCGATCACACGCATCCGGTCGGCCTCCCTCGGGCTCACAGCACCTTGAGCGACACCCACAGTGCCACCACGGCCGGGACGAGTGCGGACGGCACGGTGAGCAGCCCGAGCCGGGTGAACTCCCCGAGGTCCACGTCGTGTTCGTGCTGGTGCACGATGCGCCGCCACAGCAGCGTCGCCAGCGACCCTGCGTATGTCAGGTTGGGCCCGATGTTGACGCCCAGCAGCACCGCGAGGACCGCCCCGGGGCCGGCCGGGGCGGTCAGCGGCAGCAGCACGAGCACCGCGGGCAGGTTGTTGATCAGGTTCGCCAGGAGGGCGGCCAGCGCGGCGACGCCGAGCAGCGCGGGCAGTCCCGTGCCGTCGGGCACGAGGTGGCCCAGCGCACCGGCGAGCCCGTTGTCGACCACCGCGCGGACCACGATGCCGAGCGCGAGCACGAACGCGAGGAAGGCCGGAGCCGCCGCCCGCACCACCGTCAGCGGGGTGGCCTGTCGCCGCACCAGCGCCCGCACGGCGAGCACCAGGGCACCGGCCAGCGCCGCCCAGACCGGTTCGACGCCGAGCGTGGACGCCACCACGAAGCCCGCCAGTGTGCCGGCGACCGTGACCAGGGCGAACACTGGGGTGGCGGGCTGCTCGCCGGCGGGGGAGGCGGGCGCCGCGGCCGTCAGGTCCCGGGCGAAGAAGCGGCGGAACACCAGGTACTCGGCGCCGATCGCGACCAGCCAGGGCAGCGCCATCAGCCCGGCGAAGCGGGTGAAACCGAGCCCGCTGGCGGAGAACGCCAGCAGGTTGGTGAGGTTGGAGACCGGCAGCAGCAGCGACGCGCTGTTCGACAGGTGGGTGCAGGCGTACACGTGCGGCCTGGGCCGCACGCCCGTCCGGGCGGCGGTGGCGAAGACGACCGGGGTCAGCAGCACGACGGTGGCGTCCAGGCTGAGGACGGCCGTGATCACGGACGCCAGCGCGAACACCGCCGTCAGCAGTCGTGTCGGCCGGCTCCTCGACCAGCGGGCCATCCACGCCCCGCAGGCCCGGAAGAGCCCTTCGACGTCGCAGAAGTGGGCCAGGACCAGCACCGCGGCCAGGAACCCGACCACCGGTCCCAGCCGTTCCGCCTCCGCCCGCGCGTGGTCGAGGGAGATCGCGCCGGTGGCGACGGCGATCCCGGCCGCCGGGACCGCCATGACGGCCTCCGGCCATCCGAACGGGCGGGCGACTGCCCAGGCGAGGACCGCGGCGAGCAGGACGGCGGACAGGGCCTCGGCGAGCGGGGTGTTCAGGACTCGGTCCTCCGGGACACGTCAGGGGGTGCCCGCCCATGAAAGCAAACCGCGGCGGCAGGCGCGCCGCCGGACGCGTCTCAGCCGCCGGAGCCGGGCCGGAGCACCGTGAGGCGTACGGAGGACGCGTTGCCGCCCACGGGGACCTCGCCGGCCGTCCACCTCACGGTGAGGGGGTCGCGCTCGTCCGGTGGGGTCAGGAGCAGCGCGGCGGGTGTCGCCGTCCTCGCCCCGCTGACCTCGGGACTGGAGAACGTCAGGCCCGCCCAGGCGCTGCCGCCCGGCTTCAGGGTGACGGTCGTGGGCGAGCCCGCGGAACGCTGGGGATCCGGTCCGAGCTGCTTGCCGGAGCCGTCCACGAAGGCGGCGCCGGGGAAGCCGCGCACGGTACAGGTGCGGCCGGAGGCGTTGGTGAGCACGACCGGGAAGTTCTCCTGGCCGGCGCCCGGGTCCTCACGGCCCACCGACGCCCGCAGCTCGGAGGTGTGGCAGCGCGTGCCGACGGCGGCGCGGGCGCTCCCGGCGGCCGTGGCGGCGTTCGTCCCCGTGGTGCCGGGTGTGCCGGCCCCGTCCGGCGCGGTGGTCCCGGCGGGCGCCGCGCCGCTCGCCGGGCCGGTGCCCGCCGACGCGGCCGTGTCCGGCGGTGTGCCGGCGCCCGTGTCCGCCGTGCCGTCGCCGCCGCAGCCGGTGGTCAGGCCCAGTACGGCGGCCGCGCCCGCGAGCAGGACCAGCCGGGACGGGCGTAAGGACGAGGACGTGTGTGCCATGTTCACCACTCCTGGGGATGCACCGCACCCGGTCGCGGGTGACGTCACGTACTGAACTGGTGACCCGGACGGTGCGGAGTATGCGGCCGGCGCCCGAGGACCGCACCGGCGAGGCGCCGCGTCCCGCCCCGGATCACTTCTCGTCGCGCAGGCTCAGCTCCGCCCAGATGGTCTTGCCCTCGTGCGTGTGCCGGCTGCCCCACCGCCGGGCGAGCTGCGCGACCAGCAGCAGACCGCGGCCGCCCTCGTCCCACATCTTGGCCCGCCGCGGGTGCGGGGCGGTGTGACTGCTGTCGGAGACCTCGCAGATCAGGGTGGACTCGTCGTGGATCAACCGCAGCCGGATGGGCGGGGTGCCGTACCGGATCGCGTTGGTGACCAGCTCGCTCACCACCAGCTCCGTGACGAACGCCGCGTCGCTCAGCCCCCACTCGTCCAGCTGCTCCAGTACCTGCTTGCGGATGGAGGCGACCAGGGACGGGTCCGCGGGGATGTCCCACGTCGCCACCTGGGAGGCGGGCAGGCCGCGGGTGCGGGTGAGCAGCAGGGCGACGTCGTCGGGGGCGCCGCCGGGCGGCAGCAGGGCGCGCAGGACCCTGTCGCAGACCTCCTCCAGGGAAGCGGAGGGATCACTCAGCACGTCGCACAGCAGCCGGTGGCTCTCGTCGGCGTCCCGGTCGGGGCTCGCGACCAGCCCGTCGGTGTAGAACGCGAGCAGGGTGCCCTCGCGCAGGTCGAGCTCGGCCGACTCGAACGGCGGTCCGCCCAGCCCGAGCGCCGGGCCGTCCGGCAGTTCCAGCCGCCGGGGCGGGCCGTCCGGTGGGACCGCCACCGGCAGCGGATGCCCGGCCCGGGCCAGCGAGCAGTGGCGCGAGACCGGGTCGTACACCGCGTACAGACAGGTGGCCCCGACCTCGCGGCCGTCGCTGCCGGCCTCGGCGGCCATCGCGGCGACCAGGTCGTCGAGGTGGGTGAGCAGTTCGTCGGGGGCGAGGTCGAGGTCGGCGAGGGTGCGCACGGCGGTCCGCAGCCGGCCCATCGTCGCCGAGGCCTGCAGCCCGTGCCCGACGACGTCCCCGACGACCATCGCCACCCGCATCCCGGACAGCGGGATGACGTCGAACCAGTCGCCGCCCACCTCGGCCCGCGCCGCCGGAAGGTAGCGGGAGGCCGCGTCCACGCCGGCCGTGCGCGGCAGGGTGCGGGGCAGCAGACTGCGCTGGAGGGCGAGCGCGGTCTCGCGCTCGAGCGAGTAGCGGCGCGCGTTGTCGAGGCAGAGGGCGGCGCGGACCGTGATCTGCTCGGCCAGCAGGACGTCCTCGGAGGTGAACGGGTCGGGCCGCCGCTCGAAGCGGGTGAGGACGGCGACGCCGAGGGTCAGCCCCCGCGCCCGGACGGGCACCGACAGGGTCGTGTGGACGCCCGGCCGCTCGGCCTGCCGGCTGCGCTCCGGATCCTCGGCGACCCGCTCCTCCAGGTCGCCCGGCCCTCGCGACACCACGATCGACTGCCCTGTCAGCAGGGAGGCGGCCTGCGGCGAGGTGGCGGGATAGGTCCGCACCTGCCCCAACGGCACGACCGCCTCGGGCTCGCCGGGGTGGACCGAGCGGTGGGCGGCCCTGCGGAGGGCGACCGGCGCGGTGGCCGGTCCGGCGGACGGCCCGACGTCCTGCCCGGCGAAGTCCAGCAGGTCCACGCTGACGAAGTCGGCGAGGGCCGGGACGCAGACGTCGGCGAGTTCCTGCGCCGTCCGGGTGACGTCGAGTGTGGTGCCCAGGCGCAGGCTCGCCTCGTTCACCAGGCGCAGCCGCTCCTGCGCCCGGTACTGCTCGGTGAAGTCGTGGGCCGCGACGCACACGCCCCGCACCCGCCCGGCGGCGTCGGTGACGGGGGAGATGCGGGCCAGCCAGGCGTTCACCCGGCCCTCGGCGCCCATCAGCACGTACGTCCGCATCTCGTCCGCCCGGCCGGTGGTCAGCACCTGCCGCATCCGGCGTTCGAGGCTCTCGCTCTCCGCCCTGTCGCCGATCTCGGGCAGCCGGAGGCCGCGCAGGCGTTCGCCGGGGGCACCCAGCACCTCGGCCATGGCCGCGTTCATCCCGTGCAGGCGCAGCCGTTCGTCGTAGACGGCGACGGCGCAGGGGGACTGCATCAGCTCGGCCCGGGACAGCGGGTCGTCCGGTCCCGGCGGCGGGCCGTCCCGCAGGGGCGTGACCAGCAGCCAGCCGCCGCCGTCGTCCGGGCGCCCGCGGTGCGCGAGCACCCACGCGGACACGGTGTGCCCGTCGCGGTGGCGCAGGCCGAGCGTGCCGTTCCAGGAGCGCGCCCCGCGCGCGGTGGGCCCGGGGGCCCGCGGACGGGCGACGAGCAGGTCGGCGGCCGGCCGGCCCACGACCTCCTCCGGGGTCCAGCCCAGCAGGCGGCGCGCGCCCTCGTTCCACTCGGTGAGGACGCCGTGCTGGTCGACGACGGCCCGTGCCGTGGCGGCGTCGTCGAACGGAAACAGCGGGCTCATCGTCGCCACTCCATCGCGCACGTACTCACCGTGAACCGGTGCGCCACCTCGATCCCAGCGTAGGTCTTGTCCGGCGATCCGTTTCGCCCCGTCCCGTCCCGGCCCGGCAGCGCCCGGCGCCGTGCGTCCCGGGGCGGGGCGGCCCTCGGGTTCGGGGGTCCCGGCCGGGCGCCCGTGCGGCTTCTTCGCGGGCGTGACGGCGGCCGTTCCGGCGGGTCGCGAGGGAGGGCGGCGCAGGCAGGTGTGTCCCGGCTCTTGACGATCGGGAGCCTTATACCATCAGAAACTGTTCGTTATCGGGCAATTGTGAGGGGTTCTGAGCTGTGGTGAGGGAGAGCCGTGTCGGTCACGCGGTGCCCGACGCGGCGGCAGGGTCGTGGCCGCCGACATCCTGCGCACCGCGGGGCAGCCGCACGCCGTGCGCCTCACACCCGACCGCACGAGCCTCGCGGCCGACGGCCGCTCCCCGGCCTTCGTCACGCGGAGGTCGTCGACGCACGCGGAGTGGTCGTGCCCGACGCCGAGCACCTGGTCTCCTTCGGCATGTCGGGCGGTTCCCTGGCCGACCTCGACAACGGCCGCCAGGAGAGCGCCGAGCGCTACGGGACCGCCACCCGCACCGCCTTCTCTGCGCACGGGCAGCGTGACGCTGCGCACCCCACCCGTCAGCCGGGCGGCGTCGTCTCTGAGCGGAGCCCTCTACTCCGGCGCCACGATGCGCTCCACTGCGGCCGTCACCAGTTGTTCACGCTCCTCCTCCGTGAAGACGTCCGGGAGGGTGAGCTGTTCGACGATCAGCCAGTTCAGCGTCAGGGTGAGCAGCTTGACGGCCGTGGCGTCGCCCGGGAGGCCGGAAGCCTCGTGATAGGCGACGTTGGCGTCGATGTCTGCTCGGACTCGCGGACCAGAGGAAGATGCCCGCGATATGGCCTCCGGTCAGGTGGATGGTCACTGTCTTCTCGTAGCGGGTGGCGATGCCGCGCCACTGGGCGGCTCCCGGGTGCGGCTGACGCTGACGATCCGTCATACGGCTGAGGCGCGGGGCGCGGTGCGGATCAGCAGGCTGGAGGTGCCGGCCGGCCGATGCCGGGTCCGCGCCGCGGCGGGGAACCAGGCAGGAGTTGTCAGGACACCCGTCCGGTTTCGGTCACCTTGCGGTCGCAACGGTGCCTACCGGTCCGTATCCCTGCCGCGCGCGCCGCCTCGGTCGTACGCTGCCCGGGGCAGTGCCGCCCCTGCCGTCACGAAACGAGGAAACCGCACCCCGTGTCCCTGCCGCGCGTGTCCTTCGACGACCTGCCCGACGTCGCCCGCCGGGCCGTCACGAGCCGGACCGGTACCGTCCGGGCCGTCCGCGCGGCCGGAGGCGGTTCCGACACGGGCGTGGCGGTCCTGCTGGACACCGGCGCGGGACGGGTCTACGTCGAGGGTGTTCCCGCCGGTCAGCCGCACGTGGCCGAGCGGCGGCGCGAGATCGCGCTGAACCCGCACCTGCCGGACACCTGCCCGCGCCTGCTGTGGCACACCGAGGCCGGCGGCTGGGTGCTCCTCGGCTACGAGGCCGTCGAGGGCCGCCCCGCCGACTACACCCGTCCGGACGACGTGGTCCTCGCGCTGGCCGCGCTGAAGCAGCTTCAGCAGGTCACCGCGCCGTGCGGCGTCGAGGTGGGGACGGCGCCGGAGCGGTGGGGCAAGTACGCCGACGACGGCGAGGGCGCCGCCTTCGACGGCGACACGCTGCTGCAGGCGGACTGGGCGCCGGCCGACGTGCTGATCGGCGCCGGGCGGGCCCGGGTCGTCGACTGGGCGCGGCCCACGCGGGGCGCCGCCTGGATCGACCCGTTCCTGCTGGCGCTGCGTCTGACGGCGGCCGGGAACAGCGCCGCCGCCGCGGTCAGTTGGGTCCAGCGGGTGCCGTCCTGGCGGGAGGCCGAACCGGAGACCCTGCACGCCTTCGCGGTGGCGGTCTCGCGTCTCTGGCACGACATCGCCGCGGAGGATCCCGCCCGGGCGAAGGTGATCCTGGCCCAGTGCGCCGAGCGGTTGGCGACCTGGCTCCGTGTGCGGTGGGCCCCCCTCTGACCGGTCCGCCGGGCGGCCTCGCGCCGGGCGGCCACGACACTCGTCCACGACACCGCCCGTACCCGGCGCGGTGGGGGTGCTGGGGGCCGACGGGGGTATCCGGTCCTGCTCGTGGCCGGGTGGCGCTGAAGCTGTCGGCCGGCGGAGTGACGCTCGGCTGCGTCGCGGGTGGTGTCCGAGTGGCCCGGCGGTACCCGGGGTCCACCGGTGTGACCAGGCCGGATTTACGGGAAAACGCCCGAGCGGTACCGTGATGGCATGCCAGCTCTCAACGTGGAGTTCAGTGACCGCGAGCTAGAGGATCTGCGGCAGATCGCCAAGGAGCGCGGAACGTCGATGAAGGCGCTCGTGCGCGAGGCGGCCGCGGCCGACATAGCCCGGCACCGTGCCCTGCAGGAGGGCGCCGAGGCCTTCCGCCGGTTCTTCTCGACCCACGCCGACGAGTTCGCGGCCGCGTTCCCCGAGGACGAACGACCCACGAAGGGCGAAGGGCGGGCCGCCTGACCGATGACCCCCGTCATCCACATCGACGTGCCCTGGTTGCTCCAGCGCCATGAGGAAGTACTGCCGTACCAGCCCACCATCGACGACTTCTCGGCACTGGTGGCCGCCGTCGCCCGCCACCGTGTCGACCCCCCGCGTCTCGGCACCGACTCCGACCCGGCGTGGCGGGCCGCCGCACTGCTGCACACCCTCGCCGTGCTCAGGCCGCTGCCCTCCGCCAACGCCCGCTTCGCCTGTGCCACGGCCGTGGCGTACATGTTCGTCAGCGGTGTCGGCATCGACCCGCCCTACGGGGCCCTCGTCGACCTCACGCGCGATCTGATGGACGGCAAGACGGACGTCTACGGCGCCGCCGACCGTCTGCGCCGCTGGCAGATCTGACCTGACAACCGCTCACCGGCCTCCGGGCCCGCGGTGAGCCGGACGGCCGCGGAGGCCACCGGTGAGCGGGACGGTCCCGAGGGCTCCGCGCGCCCATCGCGGAGCGCTCGGAACGTCGTCCCCGGCGGTGGACCGTCCACCACCCGGGCACCCCGTCCCCCCCGCGGTGGACGGGTCCCCGGGCCGCCGGTCCCGGGTGGGGGGACAGGACCGGCGGCGCCGCGCGGAAGGGCCGCCGTCCCGCGCGGGGCCCGAACCGGGGCCGACTCCAGCCGACCACCTCCGGCCCGGGTGCCGGAAGGGCGCGCGGGGAACCGGCGCGTGCGCATGCCACGCACGGGGCGCGCGTCGTTGAAACGACGTGCGAGCCGCAGCGGAGGGGTGTGCCAGTCGCACCGGAAGGATGCGAGCCGCAGCGGAGGGGCCGCGGCCCGGCTCCGGGCCGAAGAAGGCCGATCTCCTCCGGTCACCTTGTTGCCCCTGACCCAGGTGTGCCAGGGTGAACCACCATGCGCGGTGAGTAACTGCCTTGAATCAAGGGCGAGTTGCCGAAGCGGTCCGCTCGCCGGCCGTCCGGTGGCCGCACGCTCCGCGCCCTCCCGCACGACGACCAGGTACGCACCGAAGGAATCGCTCCGTGCCCACCCCCCACCCCCCTCGTCCCCCTTATCCCCCGCCCGTCGGCGTGCCCGCGGAGTCCGACGACTCCCTCGCGGCCCGTCTCAGAGGCAGTACGGACGGCGAGGTCGCCCACTCCGTCGCCCTGCTGATCGCACGCCACTGGCAGCCGGCCCACGACTACGCCGTCATCTGCCTCGCCTCCGCGGGGCCGGTCGCCGCGATGGTCACCACGGCGGCCGTCCACCAGGTCCTCGACCGCCTGACCCTGGGCGAGGAGGGAGTGGCCCTGCGCCCCCGACTGCTGCTCGCCGTGCGGGACACCGTCCGGCAGTGGGCCGCCGAGGACCGGATATCCGGCGTGCTGCCCCAGTTGCGCAAACCCGCCGGGGGCCGGGGCATGCGGGGCGCCGTGTCCCTGACCCCGGAGCACGGACGGCTCGCCCGGCGGGCCTTCGAGGTCCTGCCCTCGGACGCCCGGTGCCTGCTGTGGCACACCGAGGTCGAGGCCGAACCCGTCACCGTCCCGGCCGGGCTGCTCGGCATGGACCCCGGCACCGCCTCGGCCGTGTGCGGGCAGGCGCGGGAGAGGTTCCACGAGGGCTGCGTCCGCGCCCACCGCGAGTTCGCGCCGAGCGACGACTGCCGCTTCCACAACCGCCTGCTCGACGTCCCGATCCGTCGCGGAGGCACCCTGCCGCCGGACGTGAGGCGGCATCTGGCCGACTGCCGCTACTGCCGCGAGGCGGCGGAACAACTCGGCCGGATCGACGGTGACTTGGGCGCCCTGCTCGCCGAGGCCGTGCTCGGCTGGGGGGCCCGCCGCTACCTCGACTCACGGCCGGGGCGGGCGCGGCCGGGGGCGAGGGGGAGGAGCACCGCCCCGCCCGCCGGTGGCCGGCGCTTCGGCGGTGGCCGCCACCGGCTGCTGTCGCCCGCGCCGTCGCCCGGCCGCCGGGTTCCCGGCGGGCCCCGGACACCCCGGACCCTGGCGGGCGTCGGACTGGTCTCGGCCGGACTCCTCGCCACCGTCCTCGGCGCCGGTGTGTGGCCGCCCGGCGACGGCCCGGCAGCGCCCGGTGGCTCCGCCGGTGCGACCGGCACGCGGGGCACGGCACCCGGCGGTAGGCCGTCGGTCCCGCCCGCCGGGTCGGCGGGCGGCACCGGCACACCCACGGCCGGGGAGCGGACCCGGCTGCGCAACGCCGGAGCCGACCTGTGCCTCGACGTGCGCGGCGAGCCACGGCCGGGCGCGGCCGCCACGCTCGCGGTGTGCTCCTCCGCGTGGACCCAGCGGTGGTCGCTGGAGAAGGACGGGCTGCTGCGCAGCGCGGCCGACCCCGGTCTGTGCCTGGACGCGTACGCGGACGCCGGGGTCGTCGTCCTCGGCGTGTGCGCGGACGCGGACACGCCGCGGGACCGCGACGTGCGGTACGACCTGACGACGCGGGGAGAGGTGCTGTCACGCCGGTACGGGGGGCTCGCCCTCACTCCCACCACACCGGACCCGGACGCCGACGTCGTCGTCACGCCCCGCGACGGCTCCGACGCCCAGCGCTGGATGACCGACCCGGGTCCCGCCGCCCCCGGAGCCCTGTCCGGCGCCGGCACGGACGGACCGCGTGCCCGCCCGGTCGACCTGTCGGAACGAACCGCCTGACCGGCCGCCCCCGCCCGTCCGCCCGACCCTCCGTGGCGCGAAGCCGGCCCGGGAGGTCGGGCCCGGGCAGGCCGCTCCCGGAGTGCTGTCAGGCCCGGCGGGGGAGAGGCCGACGGTCTGATGCGGGCATTTCCAGGCAGCGGGGCGACCCCTGGCCGGGTGCGTGCCGGGTCCGGCTCCGCGGAGGGCGCCGGGCGGGCCCCGGGGCGGCGTCGCGCAGGACGGTGCCGGGGGAGTGTCGGGGCCCCGGCCGGTCGGTCAGGCCGGGTGTTCGGTGAGGTCGGCCGGGCCGACGGTTGCCGGGGTGGCGTGGCCGCTCAGGGCAAGGGTGAGGTCGAACTCCGCCAGCAGACAGCGGATCACGTGCTCGACGCCGGCCTGCCCGTCGAGGCCCAGCCCGTACACGTACGGACGCCCCAGCAGCACCGCCCGGGCGCCGAGAGCGAGGGCCTTGAACACGTCGTCGCCGGTGCGCACGCCGCTGTCGAACAGCACGCTCAGCCGGTCACCGACCGCCTCGACCACTCCGGGCAGCGCGTCGGCCGCCGCCACCGAACCGGCCACCTGGCGGCCGCCGTGGTTGGACACCACCACGCCGTCCATCCCCGCGTCGGCGGCGAGGCGGGCGTCGTCCGGGTGCAGCACGCCCTTGAGCACGATCGGGCCGTCCCAGTGCTCGCGCAGGAAGGCCAGGTCGGGCCAGGTCTTGCCGGGGTCGGCGAACATGCCGACGAAACGCATCACCGCCGCGTCGGGATCCTCGTGCACCGGCTTGGCCAGACCGGCCTGGAACGCCGGGTCGGTGAAGTAGTTCGCGGTGCCCACCCCGTGCAGGAACGGCAGGTACGCCTGGTCCAGATCGCGCGGGCGCCAGGCGAGCAGCGGCGTGTCCAGCGTGACGACCAGGACGCTGAACCCGGACGCCTCCGCCCGCCGCAGGAAGCTCCGCGTCACCTCGCGGTCCTTGGCCCAGTACAACTGGAACCAGCGCTCGGCGTCCCCCATCGCCTTCGCGACCTCCTCCATGGGCGTGCTGGAGGCCGACGACAGGACGTACGGCACACCCTGCGCGGCGGCGGCGCGCGCGGCCGCGCACTCGGCGTCCGGATGCATGATCGACAGCACGCCGACCGGTGCCAGCGCCAGCGGGGCCGGCAGTTCGCGGCCGAGCAGGCGCACGGACAGGTCCCGTTCGGCCACGTCCCGCAGCATGCGCGGCACGATCCGGCGCCGCTCCAGGGCCGCCCGGTTCGCGCGCGCCGTACTGCCGTCCCCCGCGCTGCCCGCCACGTAGCCCACCGGGCCGGGGCCGAGCCGCTGCTCGGTCAACTCCTCCAGGCGCGTCAGATCGGTGGGCAGCCGGGGCACGGCCCCCGTCATCCCGTGCAGATAGATCTCGTACTGGAAGTCCGCCCAGTGCTGCGCCATCCGTCCGTCCCGCCTTCCGTCACCGAGCACGCGTGAGGCCCCGACCATACTGGCGGGTACGGGCGTGGGGACCCGCCGGGGCCGTCCCGCGCGAGCGACCCGGGGCCGTCTCGCGCGGGGCGGTGCCGGGAAGGGACGGCGACGAAGGCCGCGAGATGAACAGGAACGCTCGCCAAGGCGTCCGAGAGGGGCGGATCGAGGACGGAAGCGGAATGTTTCCGGACGATTAACGAAGGCGGGGGTTTCGGCCATCCGGCCGGATCCGGCGGTCGGCAACCGTACGGACACGGGGATGCAACGTTCGAATTCCGTGACTTCTGGCCACTGATTCAACACGCAATGTTACCGAAACCCGTGGGTTCGATGTGAGTTTCGGCAGCGGACTCGGCAGACTCCCGCTCGCCGGTCCGGCACCGATCGCGTCGGTTCCGGCGTCTCTCATCGAATCGAGCGGAAGGAAGCACACAATGCGGAACACCGCGCGCTGGGCAGCGGCCCTCGGACTGACGGCCACCGCCGTCTGCGGACCCCTCACCGGGGCCGCGCTCGCCGCACCGTCCAGCGCCACCGCCTCGCTCTACGCCCCCTCGGCCCTGGTGCTGACCGTGGGGCACGGGGACAGCGCGGCCGTCGCCACCCCCGAGCGCGCCGTCACCCTGACGTGCGCCCCGTCCGCCTCCGGTACGCATCCGGCCGCGCCCCAGGCCTGTGCCGAACTGCGCGGCACAGGCGGCGACTTCAACGCCCTGACGGCCCGGGACGACGTCCTGTGCACCAGGGAGTACCGCCCCGTGGTGGTCACGGCCGCCGGCGTCTGGCAGGGCAAGCGGGTCTCCTACGAGCGCACCTTCGCCAACGAGTGCGTGAAGAACGCGGCCGCGACGAGCGTCTTCGCGTTCTGAAAAGACCGGGATCGCACGAACGCCGTGCACGACCGAGGGGTCCCGCAACTGGGGAGTGCGAGCCCCGGCACGGCGGTCCTGCGATCCCGCTACAGGGGCCGGCGGGCGGAGTGGGGCCGCCCGCCGGCCCCTGGTACCCCGTCCCGTCGCGTCACGCCCGCTTGCGGTGGCTGGTGTCGCACCAGGGGTACCGGCGGCTGCGGCGGCAGGTGCACAGGGCGACGCGGAAGCGGTCGGAGCGGACCGTGCTGCCGTCCTCCAGCTCCACCTCGACCGGTCCCTCCACCAGGATCGGACCGCGCCGCTGCATGGTCACCCGGCGCGGCGGCTCCGGACGGCCGGCACCGGAGGCGGGGCGGGGGCCGTCAGAGGGGTCGTTCGGCACGGACGATCACCAGCTCTTCCTTCTCGTCGGCCGGCGACAGCAGACCGCGCTCACGCAGCCAGCCCTGCCTCGCCCGCATGACGGGGCCGAACATGATCCAGCGCCGGAGCGTCACCTCGGCGTGCAGACCGGCCGCGCGCAGGTCGGCCACCGTGCGGTCCGGGTCGCTCAGCGCCGAGTGCACGATCAGCAGCACACCCCCGCTTCGCAGCAGCGGGGGTGCGTCCCGGCAGATCCGGTCGAGGACGAGGCGCCCGTCGCCGCCGGCGTCCCACGCGCGGGATCTGCCGCGCGGCGTGCGTCCGGCCTCGGGCGCGGGCACGTAGGGCGGATTGGCCAGGATCATGTCGAAGGACCGGTCGTGTACCGGGCCGAAGAGGTTGCCGCGCCGGATGTGGATCCGGAGCCGGGCCATGCGTGCGTTGAGCCGGGCGGTCCACACCGCCCGGCGGGACACGTCCACCGCAGTGACGCGGGCGCCTCGCCGGGCGGCCTCAAGCGCCAGCGCACCGCTGCCGGTGCCCACGTCGAGGACCTCGGCGTCCGGCGCGAGGGACTCCCCGGCCAGGGCCTCGGCCAGAAACGCTGTGTCGTCCTGAGGGGCGTACACGCCCGGGAGTACGAGTGCATTCACGGCACCCGTGTACCCCCGTGCTCAGGAGGTATGGGCCGTCACGGCGGGCAGCGGGACGCGCAGCGACGACCGTCCGGCACGCCAGTCGTCGAGCAGCCGCGCGGCGAGTCGGCCCTCCAGGTACTCGGTCGCGTCGATGCCGAAGGCGATGTCCGCGGCCAGGTGCGGCTCCTCGGCCAGCAGGCCGCCGATCACCTCGTGGCGCACGATCTGCTCGTGCACCGCGTCCGCCTCGACGTGCTCGTCGTAGAAGAACTCCGCGGCCGCTCCGGCGCCCGTGCGGCGCATCGCCTCGGCCAGCCGCCGCGAACCGGGGGAGGAGGTGATCTCGACGGAGGCGAAGTGGCCGACCAGGGCGCCGCGCAGCTCGCGGTGCAGGCCGAACAGGGACATCATGTTCACCGTCGCCAGGACCTCCGGCGACGCCGCGTCCAGATAGCGGCCGTACGTCGTGTCCAGACCGAGGTCCGTCATCAGGTCGGCGAACAGCCGGGCGTGGACGCGCTCGGCCCGGCCGCCGCCCCACTCGTCGAACTCGACCGCCGCCATCGCCGCCTTCGCAGTGCCCCACAGGCGCGGCAGCACCCACGCGTGCGGGTCGGCCTCCTTGAGGTGGTACAGGGAGCGCTGGGCCGCGTACTCGCGCAGCTGCCACAGTTCGCCCTTGTCCCGCAGGAAGTGGCTCACGCCGGTGCCGTCCACGGGCTCGACGAGGAGGCCGGCGAGAGCGTCGTCGAGGCTGTCGTGCGCCGGTGTGTCCGCGCGCAGGGCGGACAGGAAGCGCCGCTCCAGTGCCGCCCGCACGCGCAGCAGGTCCGGGTCCCACTCACGCTCGGGCGAGACCTCCGCGAAGCCGCGGTAGTGGAGCTCGTAGCACAGGTAGAGAGCGAGCTGGACGTCGTTCCCGTACGGGTCCGCGCCGTCGGTGTCCTCGGGCCGCGGCAGGGGGCCCGTACCTCGCAGGTACGCCGTCACGGCTGCGGAGATCGGCCCCCGGGCAGGGGGCAGCTCGGGGCCTCGGCGATGGTGGTTCATGGCACCCTGGTACCCCGAAGGCGCACGGCCACCCGCCGCCCGGGCACACTGCCCCCGAGCGCCCCCGGCCGGGACCGGGGCATGCGGACGGCGGGCCGGCCGGCGCCGCTCACTCGCCCTCGGACTCCTCCTGCGCCCGCGTGTTCGGCGTGACGGCCTCCCCGGCCTCGCCCGCGTGCCGGGCGTCCTCGGAGTCGTCGACGTGCTTCTTCTCGGCCTCCTCGACCTCGCGCAGTACCTCCTCGATCGCGGTCTCGGGCCGGTCCTCGTGCCGGTTGTCGTCGGACACGGTGGTCTCCTCTCCTTCGCGGGCGGTGGGCTGCGATGCGGTGGGTCCGGGTCCGGGCGCCCGCCGTGCGGCCGGGCCGGCGCCCGTGCTCAGCTCGTGGTGGTCGCCAGGCGCAGCGGAACCGGCTCGGGCGGTGCCGTCTCCTCGTTCGGGCGGGACATCTCCGCCCACCAGGACGGGCCGTCCTCGATGTGCCGGAGCATGATCCCCTCGCGGATGGCCCAGGGGCAGACGGTCACTTCCTTCAGACCGGTCAGCTTCATCGCCGTGTGCCCGACCACCGCGCCCGCCAGGCTCTGCGCGGCGCGCGGGGCCGAGATGCCGGGCAGCCACGCGCGTTCGGCGGCGGGCAGAGCGGCCAGCCGGCCGACGGCCCGGCGCAGGTCGCGACGGCGCAGCCGCCGCTCCACGAAGGGACCGTGCCGTCCGGGTGCGGCTCCGCACAGCCGGCCCAGCTGCTGGAAGGTGCGCGAGGTCGCCACCGCGGTGCGCGGGCCCTCCCAGCGGATGAGCGCGGCGACGTCGCGCAGCTGGTGCCGGACCCTGCGCCGCAACGCCTTGAGCTGATCGGGGGAGCTGAGGTCGCCGCCGTCGAGGAACTCGTGGGTCAGCCGGCCGGCACCGAGCGGCAGCGACGCCACGAAGTCCGGCAGCCGGCCCCGGCCGAACGCCGCCTCGAACGAGCCGCCGCCGATGTCGAGCAGGGCCAGTGGCCCGGACCGCCAGCCCATCCAGCGCCGCGCCGCGAGGAACGTCAGCTCCGCCTCGACCTCGCCCGGCAGGGTGCACAGCGCGATCCCGGTCCGCTCACGGACCGTGCGCAGCACGTCCAGACGGTTCGGGGCGTTGCGCACGACGGCGGTCGCGAAGGCCGGCGGGGCGGCCGCGCCCCACCGGGCCGCGGTCCGGGCCGCCTCGCCGACCGCGTCGGCAAGGCGGTCCACCGCCTCCTCGGGGAGATGCTGCCCGGGGCTGGCCGGTTCGGACAGTCTCAGCCGCCACTTGGCGGTGTGCACCGGCAGCGGCACCCCGCCGGTTCCACCGGTTCCACCGTTGACGTCCGCGACCACCAGCCGGACCGTTTTCGATCCCGCGTCCACCACGCTGATTCGCATGCGCCGGTGGGTACCCGGTCCGGCCGGTCCCTACGCCGCCCGCGCCGCGCGGTCACGGTCCGTGTCTCACGCCAGCTGCCGCCGCACCAGCTCGTGCAGCCGGCCGCCCGTGTCGGCCAGCAGCTCGGCCGGCGGGCCCTGCTGGGCGACCTTGCCGTCCTCCATCACGACGACCCGGTCGGCGTCCAGCACCGTCGACAGGCGGTGCGCGATGACGATCCGTGTCGCGTTCAGCTTGCGGGTGCTCTCCATCACCGTGCGCTGGGTCTCGTTGTCCAGGGCGCTGGTCGCCTCGTCGAAGAACAGGATCCGCGGCCTGCGGACCAGCGCCTGGGCGATCATCAGGCGCTGCCGCTGCCCGCCGGAGACCGAGCCGCTGCCGGAGACGATGGTGTGCAGGCCCATCGGCATCCGCTTGATGTCCTCGGCCAACCCCGCCATCTCCGCCGCCGCCATCGCCTCCTCGGGCGTGCACGGCTCCGTCCCCCGGATGACGTCCAGAATCGAGCCGGTGAACGGCTGCGCGTGCTGCAGCACCACCCCGCACTGCCGGCGCACGGCCGACTGGTCGAGGGCCGCGAGGTCCTGGCCGTCGTAGAGCACGCTCCCCGACAGCGGCCGGTCGAAGCCGATCAGCAGCCGCAGCAGGGTCGACTTGCCGCAGCCGCTCGGACCGACGATCGCCACGAACTCGCCCGGCCGCACCGCGAACGACACGTCGTCCAGGACGAGCGGTCCGTCGTCGGTGTACCGGAACGACAGCCGGCGCGCTTCGACGGCGCCGGACAGCGGGCCCGGCCGTGTGCTCGCCGTCCGCACCTCCGGCGACGCCTCGAGCACCGGCTTGATCTCCTCGTACAGCGGCAACGCGCCCACCGCCGAGACGAACGCGCCGGTCAGCTGGGTCACGGAGGTCAGCAGCATCGTCACGGAGGTGTTGAAGGTCAGGAACGCGGCCGCCGACATCGAGCCCCGCGCCGGGCCGGCCAGCAGCATGAACATCACCAGCGTGCACACCGGCAGGTACACCGCGCCCATCACCGTGGTGAGGTTCTTGATACGGCCCACCCGCTGCTGCAGTTCCCGGCTGCGCGCGAACTCCCCGGCCCAGGCGGCGTAGGCGTAGTTCTCCGCGGCCGCCACCCGCAGCTTCGGCAGTCCGCGCAGGGTCTGGAAGGCCTGGTTGTTCAGCTTGTTGGTGAGCCGGACCAGCCTGCGCTGCCAGCGGACCTGCCACAGGCCCAGAGCGAGGAAGAGCGCCGCGATGACCACCAGCATCCCGATCGCCGCCATGGCCATGGAGGCGCTGTACCAGAACAACAGCACGAGGTTCATCGCTCCCACGGTCACCGACTGGGCGACGACCGGGCCGACGCCCGCCAGCAGCCGGCGGATCGCGCTGACGCCCATGGCGGCGCTCGCCAGCTCACCGGTGGAGCGCTGGGTGAAGAACGCCGTCGGCAGCCGCAGCAGGCGGTCCCAGACGGCGGGCTGGAGCGTGGCCTCGATCCGGCCCTCCAGCCTCAGCATGGTCAGGTTCTGCAGCAGCATGAAGGCCGCCCCCACCACCCCGCTGATCATCACGGCCAGGCAGACCTGCGTGATGAGTCCCTCCCGGGCCTCCGGCACGTACTGGCCGAGCACCCTGCCCGTGGCGACGGGCACCAGCGCGCCGAGGGCGACCGTGACCAGGCCGCCGGCCAGCAGGTTGAGCAGGTCGCCGCCGGTGCCGCCCAGGGTGAAGCGCACCAGGCCGAGCGGGCCGAGGCGGCGTTCGGGCAGGGGACGGTAGAACATCACCGCGCGCGGCTCGAACTCCTCCGCGTTCGCCTTCTCCACCGGTGTCTCCCGGCCGGTCGCCGGGTGCACCGCCACATATCCGCCGCGTCGCCACAGCAGCGCGACCGGCGCCCCCGACAGGGCCCGGTGGCCCACCAGGGGTCCGATGTTCTCCCGCCACCAACGGCCCTCCAGGCGGACGCCCCGGGTGCGCATCCGGGAGGCGAGGGCGATCTGCTCCACCGGGTCGAGCCGGTCGCCGCCGGTGCCGTTCTGCGCGGCGGCCAGGGTGATCCCGGCAGCGCGCGCGACCAGCCTGCACGCCGCGTAGGTGGCGTCGGCGTCGGCGGTCGTGGCGCGCCGGGAGGACCGCCCGATCGACGCGAGCAGCGTCCGGTCGGCCTGCGCGCGGACCGCCTCACCGGCCTTGATGCCGGCCGCCGTCCGGGTCTCGTGGGTGCGCTCCCGCTCCTCGATCCACCGGTCCAGCGCGGTCAGCAGCCGGTACTGCTGGTCGACCATGCTCTGCCAGACGGCAGGGTCCATCAGCAGGTCGGCCGCCGCCTCGGCGCCGTACAGCGCTCCGTACTGGACGCTGCCGGGCGGCACCTGCATCCAGAAGACGTCGTCGTCCCCCACGCCCGCGTCCGCCCGCGCGGGGCCACCCGCCGCGGGTACGGCCCGGTCTCCGGCCATCGGCGCCTGGAAGAGGACGGACAGGCTGCGGCCGACGCCCAGCGCGAGGGCGTACTCCAGCGGACTGGACGTCGGCGGCACGTACTGCGGGTTGCCGTACTCGTCGTAGGACCATGTCTGGGTGCTCGCCGGCTGGTACAGCTCGCGCAGTCCGACGCGGTGCACCACGCAGTCCCGCAGGGGCCGGGCGACCAGGGTGTGCTGAGGGCCCGGCACCGGGCCGAGCAGCAGGGAACCCGCCTCCAGCCGGCCCAGGTGGTGCCAGTGGCCCTGTTGCCCGGCGTCGACCGCGAACAGGTCCACGGCGCCGGCCGCGACCAGCCACAGCACCTGCGGGCCCTCCAGTTCGAGCCGGGTCAGCCCGGCGCAGTCGATCCGCGTGCCCAGGGAGCCGAGCGCGCCCAGTACGAGGTCGTCACCGTGTCCCTCGGTTCCGCCGTGTGGGGACGTCATTGTCATCGCTCCCTGACCAGCGCGGCGTAGGCGCCGCCGCGTGCCACCAGCTCGTCGTGCCGTCCGCGCTCCACGACCGTGCCGTGCTGGAGCACGACGATCTCGTCGCTGTCGCGCACGGTGCTGAGGCGGTGCGCGATCACCACGCAGGCGCAGCCCCGCCTGCGCAGGTTGTCCATGACGACCAGTTCGGTCTCCGCGTCCAGCGCGCTCGTCACCTCGTCGAGGACGAGGATGCTCGGCCGGCGCACCAGCGCCCGGGCGATCTCCAGCCGCTGGCGCTGTCCGCCGGAGAAGTTGCGGCCGTCCTGCTCGACCCTGCTGTGGATGCCGCCGGGGCGGCGCATCACGACGTCGTACAGGGCCGCGTCCCGCAGCGCCTCGACGACGGCGTCGTCCGGGATCGACGGGTCCCACAGCGCGACGTTGTCGCGGACGGTGCCCTCGAAGAGGAACACCTCCTGGTCGACGAAGGACACCGAGGCCGCGAGCGCGCCGCGCGGGATGTCCTCCAGCCGCTGCCCGTCGATGCTGATCGTGCCCTCCCAGGGCGTGTACAGGCCCGAGATCAGGCGGGAGACGGTCGACTTGCCGCTGCCGGAGCCGCCCACCAGCGCCACCTGCCGGCCCGGCCCGACGGTCAGGTCGAACCCGGTGAGCAGCGGCTTGTCCAGGGGGCTGTAGCCGAAGGTGACGTTCTCCAGCTCGACGTGGCCGCGCAGGCGGCGGGTGGAGTCCCCGGCGCCGGGCCGGGCGTAGAGGGGGTCGGCCTGGAAGGTCTCGACGTCCTTGAGCCGGGCCACGTCCGCCGCGAAGTCCTGGATGCGGCCCGCGACGCCGTTCAGCCGGGTCAGCGGGGCGGTGAACCGGGCCACCAGTGCCTGGAACGCCACCAGCAGGCCGATCGAGATGTGGCCCTCGACGGCCCGCAGGCCGCCGATCCAGAGGATGAGCGCGCTGTTGAGGGTCGCCAGCGTCGGCGCGACCACGCCCAGCCAGGCGCTCGGCACCCCCAGGCGCTGCTGTTCGTCCAGCGTGGTGGCGTGCTGACCGGCCCACTTGCGGAAGTAGCCGTCCTCGCCGCCGGTCGCCTTCATCGTCTCGATCAGCTGCAGCCCGGTGTAGGCCGTGTTGGTCAGCCGGGCAGTGTCCGCGCGCAGCTTCGCCGTCCGGGTCGCCCGCAGCCGGACGACGACCCGCATCGCCACGATGTTGAGCAGGGCCACCCCGATGCCCACGAACGTCAGCTGGGGATCGTAGGTGTACAGCAGCACCGCGTACAGCACGACCACGACCGCGTCGACGCCCGCCGCCGCCAGGTCGCGGGCCAGTGTCTCGGCCACCGCGTCGTTGGACTGCAGCCGCTGGACCAGGTCGGCCGGGCTGCGCTGGGCGAAGAACGTGACCGGCAGCCGCAGCAGATGGCGCAGGAAGCGGGCGCTGGACAGCGTGGAGGAGATGATCCGGCCGTGCAGCAGATTGGCCTGCTGCAGCCAGGTCAGCACGACCGTGAGCAGCACGCACGCCGCCATCGACGTGAACAGCACGCCCAGCAGCGACGTCTGGCCGCCGATCAGGAACGTGTCGATGTAGGTCCGGCTCAGCGCGGGCACCGCCGCGCCGACCGCCACCAGCAGCAGGCTCGCCAGCACCGCCGCCGGCAGGGTGCCGGCGGTGCCGCGCAGCCGGGCCGGCAGGGCGCCGAAGACGCCGGGCCGGCTTCCGCCGCGCTCGAAACCGGGTCCGGGCTCCAGCACGAGCACGACGCCGGTGAAGCTGGTGTCGAACTCCTCCATGGGCACGAAACGGCGGCCCTTGCCGGGGTCGTTGATGTACACCCCGCGCCGGCCGAGGCGGCGGCCCATGCCGTCGTAGACGACGTAGTGGTTGAACTCCCAGAACAGGATCGCCGGCGCCTGCACGCCGGCCAGGGCCGCGGTGTCCATCTGCATGCCCTTGGCGGTCAGGCCGTAACTGCGCGCCGCCTTCAGCAGGTTGCTGGCGCGTGAGCCGTCCCGGGAGACGCCGCAGGCGATGCGCAGCTCCTCCAGCGGCACGTGCCGGCCGTAGTGGCCGAGCACCATGGCGAGCGAGGCGGCGCCGCACTCGACGGCCTCCATCTGCAGCACGGTGGGCGTGCGGACGGGTCTGCGCCGCCGGGTGGGCACCGGGCGGCGCGGGGGCGGTGCGGCGCGCCGGCGGCCGCGGGTCTCCTGGGCGGTGGTCACGGCAGCAGCCAATCGACGGGGCGCTGGTCGGCCAGGCGGATCGAAGCGCCGGCCAGGGTCATGGAGTCGAGCCGGAACGGCGGCCCGCCGGCGGAGGACCACCGGTAGCCGCTCCTGGTGGTGGCGGACCTGTCGAGCCGGACCGTCACGGCCACCGGCCGCCCGTCCTTCGTGAACTGCTGACCGAGCTGGCCGTCGCCGAGGAACGCGGCGATCTGCTGGGCCGACAGCGCGGAGCGGTCCACCGACGCCACATGGCCGCGCAGCACGCCGTACCGCTGCGTCGGCACCGACGCGACGGTCAGGTCGACGGGGGCGTCGGCGGGGATGGCGGCGGCGTTCTCGGCGGGGACGTACACGGTCGCGTACAGCGGGTCGGAGGCGTGGGCGACCTTCTCGACGGCGGCCACGTCGGCGCCGGTCTGCACGATCTGCCCGATGGTGGCGGCCAGCGCGGTGACGCGGCCCGCGGCGACGGTGCGGACGACCGTGTCGCCGTCGCCCGTACGCACCTTCAGCACCGGCGCGTTCGCGGGCAGCCGCTCGCCCTCCTTGGCGAGGACCGCGGTGACCTGGCCGGAGACCGGGCTCTGCAGGAGGTAACTGCCCTGCCCGTGCGTGAGGATGGCCTGCGCGCCGACCGTGGCCGCGACGGACCCCGTCACCGCCCAGACGGAGGCGGCGGCCATGGCGACCAGCGTGACGGACAGCACGAGCCAGCCCTGGGGCCGGGCCAGCCGCACCGGGAGATCGAGCTCCTCGGGCGACTGGAGCTTGGCGAGGGCCTGTTGGCGGAACTGCACGGAACTTCCCTCACCTGTGGGACGTGCGGGAGGAGCTGTCTGGGGGCATCCGTGAGTCCCGGAGCCGGCCTGCGGCTCCGGGACTCAGCGGCTACGCGGTGCGATCAGAGACCGGCGACCAGGTTGGTGACCGGGGCGACGTTCAGGCCGGTCACACCCTCGACGGTGCCGACGGCCATGTCGACCAGGCCGGTCACCGGGGCGACGCCGTCCACCAGGCCGGTGGCGGTGCCGAGAGCGTTGACCGACAGGCCGCCGGAGACGTTGTCGAGCTCGGCGTCGGAGATCTCGACGGTCTCAACCTGGGGGGTGGAGTTCATGTTGGAACTTCCCTTCGTATGGGTATCTCAAGGGGGGAGCGGCCCCCTCTGGGGACAGACGGTCGGCCGCACCCGCGAGCGCCGCAGGCCCGGCTTCGGAGCCCCGCGGCTGCCGCGGTGCGATGGATCAAAGCACGGCGCGGCGTGCGGCTTCCACTCAACCAGCGCTCCCACCAGGGCAATTGCTCCCCGGCGGTCGGAGAACCGTGCAGGCGTGCGCACGTCTTTCCGGCGACTTCTTCACATGCGGCACCGCTGCGGCTCCCGCCGGCGTCCGCGAGCGGGGCGGCGAATCCGGCACTCCTCGCCAAAGGCGTGCCAGGGGGCGCGCGGATGTGCAGATCTGCTGTGCGGGGTGGCCTCATTGCGTGGCCGGTGTGCAGATTCACTGAAGCTCGGATTCCGGTAAGTGTCCGTCACTGATCGTCAATGAATGATCGCGGACCGTTTCTGCCCAGGGTGACGGGGACGGTGCTCGCGCGAGCCGCGCACGGCTCGCCCGGTCACCGGTGGCGGCCGATTCGGCGCGGTCCGGCGGAAGTTGGCGAACGGGATTGAACGCCTCCCTCCCCTCCTGCGTACCAACAGCCATCCAGGCGCCCCAACCGGCTGCCGAACGGCGGCACAGACCCCGTACCCGGGAGGTCGAGAAGTTTGAGTCACAAGCGAATTCCGAAGCGCAAGGCCGCGATCGCGGCGGGCAGTGTGGCGGCGCTCGGAGCGGCGGCCCTGCTGCTCCCCAACGCCAACGCCTCCCAGGACGGCGCGGCGGACGACGCCACCCCCAGAACCCTCAAGGCGGCGGACGCCTCGGACCTCGCTGCGCAGCTCGCCGGCGCGCTCGGTGACGCCTTCGCCGGTTCCTACTACGACAGCGCCAGGCAGCAGCTCGTCGTCAACGTCGTGGGCGGCGACAACAACGCCGTGGTCGTCCAGGCGAAGAAGGCGGGCGCGGCCGTCCGGCAGGTCGACAACAGCACGGCCGAACTGAAGTCGGCGACCCGGACGTTGAAGACGCAGGCCACCATCCCCGGCACCTCCTGGGCGGTCGACCCGCGGACCAACAAGATCGTGGTCACCGCCGACAGCACCGTCACCGGCGCCAGGTGGAACCGGCTGGAGTCGACCGTCGACAGCCTCGGCTCGGGCATGGCGACCCTCAAGAAGTCGGCCGGCACCTTCAAGACGTTCGTCTCGGGCGGCGACGCGATCTTCGGCGGCGGCGCACGCTGCTCGCTCGGCTTCAACGTCACCGCGAGCGACGGCAGTCCCGCCTTCCTGACGGCCGGGCACTGCGGTGTCGCGGCCCAGCAGTGGTCCGACTCCCAGAACGGTCAGCCGATCGCCACGGTGGACCAGGCCGTCTTCCCCGGCAACGGCGACTTCGCCCTCGTCAAGTACGACGATCCGGCGACGCAGGCGCCCAGCGAGGTGAACGCCGGCAACGGGCAGACCGTCCAGATCGCGCAGGCCGCCGACGCCGCCGTCGGACAGCAGGTGTTGCGGATGGGCAGCACGACCGGCCTGCACGACGGCACGGTCACCGGCCTCGACGCCACGGTGAACTACCCGGAGGGCACGGTCACCGGCCTCATACAGACCGACGTCTGCGCCGAACCCGGCGACAGCGGCGGTTCGCTGTTCACCCAGGACGGCAGCGCGGTCGGCCTGACCTCGGGCGGCAGCGGCGACTGCACGTCCGGCGGTGAGACCTTCTTCCAGCCGGTCACCACCGCCCTGCAGGCGACCGGCGCGACGCTCGGCGCCGGCAACGGCGCGGGCTCCCAGGCGGGCGGCGGCCAGCAGGCCGGGGGCGGCCAGCAGGCCGGCGGTGACCAGGTGGGCGGCGGCGCCGGTGCGGGCGACCAGTCCGGGGCGGCTGAGCAGCCGGGTGCCGGAAACCAGTCCGGGAACGGTCACCAGTCCGGTGCCGGAGCGGGCGCGCCCGGCGACGGGTCGGGCCACGGGGCGGCCGACTCCTCGGGGATGACCGCGACCCGCTGACCCCGTCCCCCACGAGCCCCGGATCCGGCTCGAGCCCGGCACTGGGCTCTCCCCGAGCCGGGGCGGGGATCCGGGAGCCGGTGGGCGGCCGGCCCGCAGCGCGGCGGGTCCTCCCCTGACTGCCGTCGTCGCGGCGTCCGGCCGCCGACCGGCTCGTCCCCTGTCCACTGCCGGCCCACCCGCGGTTCCGGCCGGCAGTGAGTGGTCCGGCCCTCCGGCGGGAGGGCCGGACCGCATGCGTTCTCCGGCGGACTCCGAGTGCCGGGGGCGCTGCGTGGTGGGGGTCAGCCCCTCAGCACTCAGCGATAGAACGATCGGCCGGTGGGCGACCGCGGCGAACGGTCGGCAGCCGGCACCGGCAGTCGGCCGCCCGCAGTCCGGAGTTCTCCAGCCCGCAGCCACAAGGCATCGATCAGCAGTGGTATCCATGCGGCTGACAGGCGCAATAGCGGGTGCGCTCTGCCCTTGCCCGTGAGGCCGAAGTACCAAGGGGCACAACGGCACGTCGGACCTCGAGCGTGTCCAGGTTCCCCCCTCAGCCCGACTCCTCATCGAGCCGCATCTCACCGAAGCGTCCGCACGTGATGGGCGGTCTCCGCCACAGCGGCCGTGACCTGTGCACTGCCCGACCACGCGCTCGCCACGCTGCCTGGCACTTCCGGCCGTTCACTGGGCCGTGCCGGGGCGCAGCGCCTCCCGCTGTATTTCCTCAACGGCAACCACGGCCGCATAGGCCGCGCTCGCCGCTCGTGACGACGCCTCTGGGTGACCAGGGGCTTCGCCGATCACCTCCGCCTGATGGTGAGCGGTTCGCTGACAGCGACCGCTTGCCCCTCCTTGCTGACATAAATGTGGACCACGAAGATCCCCGGCGCGTGCAGGGCGATGAAGGTCATGCTGGTGGAGCCGAGCGAGTTCGTCGTAGCAGCCTTCCAATCGACACCTTTTCCCGCGGCATTCGTGATTTCGGCGAACACGTGCACCTCGCTCGCCGCGGCTGTCTTCGTCGCCGTCGACGTCCGTGCTCGCACGAGGACCTGGAACCGTTCCCCGATCGCGACGCCTTTCGGCATGTCCACAGTGACGGACAGCTTGCCGGAGCCCTTCCTCGGCGACGGCGTCGCCTGCGCCACGGAGACCCCATCGGGCACGATCCGCCAGGCCGGATGCAGTTCGGCGGCACGCCGCTCGTTGCGGTCGAGGACCCACGAGCCGAAGAATGTCGCATGCTCGCCCACCGACGGGATCGTCACGTACCGGGCGTCGGGCGGGATCACCTCGACATTGAGGAGGCCCTGGTTTGCCGAGCGGAGAAAGCGCCGGAACTTCTCGTCCACCGCAACCGTCAGGCGCATATTGCCATCAGTGGGTCGGTATTGCACCTTCCGTACGATCCCGCTGACGGTCGCGCAGTCGGCGACGACGGTCAGCCGTGTGGGGTTGTGGACGTGCGTAAGCGGTTCGCTCCGGCAAGGAACTCCCTCGTTGCTCCAACTCGGGGCGGTCGGGGTGTCAGTCCGCTGCGGGACGAGCAGAGCGATGAGAACTGAAGCGACGGCCGCGAAGGCCACGGCAGCGGCGACGGCGGACCGGCGGCGGCTCAACCGGTGGACGAGCGATTCGACCTCGGTGTCTCTCACTGGACGGCGGAGTATCGTGGGCACCTCGCGCTGCCTCATGGCCGTGCCTCCAATCGCGTCGGCTTGGGAAACACCAGCGACGCATACCGGCCCGCTGAGTCCGTCATGACGAGCAGAGATCGTGGCCGGGTCCCCGACGGCATGGCCATCGTGACGGAGGCCGCGCCCTTCAGGTCGGAACGACCACGTGCGACGACTTTTCCGTTGTACGTCACCGTGAGCCGCGAATTCGCCATAAAACCGCTACCGGTCAAGGAAACTGTCGGTCCGTTGATCTCGGCGCCAAGAACCGGCCGGGGGCGGCGGGTCGTCAGTCGGTAGATCCATGTCCGCGCCTCGTGGTGGCGGTATTCGACGTGGACCAACTGGCCGTGATATCGCTCGACAAACATCTGCAGGCGGCGATGCCAAACCGTGCGGTTCACCTGGTCTTCCGTTGGCGGGTCGTCCCCCCAAGGGGTGTAGTAGACGAGGTACGACACCGTCCCGTCCGCAATCAACCGGTTCGGCCACTCCGTCACCCAGTCCCGTGGTGTCCGCGCACCCCCTGTTGGAGCGGATGCCGGGACGATCGTTCCCCCCGGCAGGATCGTCGCGAGGTTGAAGCGCCCGAACGGATAGGAATCGCGGTGCGCGTAGTAAGCGAAGATGTATTGTGCCGAGCCGTCGGACAGGACCATCACGCCTGCATCCCGAGGAGATTCCGACGCGATCCACTTGGCGGCCTCGCGCAGACCAGGGTAGGGCCTGTCGTCGAACGACTTTGTGATGTTCGGGACGGCCGTCACGATCACCGCGAGCGCGAGGACGGCAGGCGCCCACCGCACAACTTGCGGCCGTCGCACCGAGTAGGAGACCGAACCGAGCGCACGACCGGCGAGGATCGACAACGCCGGAATCACCGGGAGGAGGTAGTTGAACGCTTTCAGGGAGTAGAGCGAATAGAAACAGCCCATCGCGAAGACCCACAGAAGCAACAGCTTGTCGCCACGGGTTCGGTGGCGGGCAGCCAGGGCGGCCCCCAGGACCCACAACGCCACCATGATCGCGCCCTCGTAGGAGAGCAACAACTTCTCGTAGTAGTACCACGGAACGGCGCTGTTCCGCCGCAGGCTCGATCCCAGGAAATCTCTGAAGGTGTCCCAGTGCTGAACGATCTGTATGATCGCCGGCACGCAGGCCACCACCGCTGTGAGCATGGCGAGGGCCACGCGACGGGGAGTCGCGAGATTGCGTACGTTCCCGGCGAAGGCGACGTAGCCGATCGCCACCGCCAATGCGAGGCCGCCAGTGACCTTGGCCTGGATGGTCAGCGCGGCGGCGGCCGCCATGGCGTACAGCCACCCGGGGCGCTCGGTGTGCACGAGCCTGACCGCGCAGAGAATGGTGAGCGTGCCGAAAAATGCAAGCGTGGAGTCCAGCAGAGCAAGCCGGCCCAGCGAGATCGAATAGCCGCTGATCGCGAACATGAGTGCTGCGAACAGAGCGCTGCGCCGACCATAGAACGTCAGAGCTATCCAGTAGACCACCGGCACTGTCAGTGTACTGAACACAGCGGAGACGACCCGCCCTGACACGTCCCCGACCCCGAATACCCGGAATACGACCGACAGTATCTCCTGATACAGCAGGAAGTTCGAATTCCCGCGGCTGATCAGTATGAAGTAGCGGTCGAGTTCGTGGGCGCCGGCCAGCACGCCGGCCTGGCCGGCGTAGACGGCCTCGTCACCGCGCAGGCCGATTCGTTGCAGTTGCACCAGTCGCAGGACCGCAGCCAGGACGACGATGCCGAGAAGCGGCAGGTTGACTCTGCCGACGAGACGCAACAACGATTCCCGACGGGGTGGCGGCTCCGGTCCAGTCGCAGTTGTGCCCATTGCTTCCCCTGAGATTCTCTCCGGGACCGAAAACGTGGATCTGAGACGGACGACACCGCCTCCCAAACCTTGCCTGCAAGCCACCCCCAGCGGAAATGAATCACCACCGACGACGCCCCGACATCGAATTGGCCTCGGTCACTACGGCGACGCACCGCCAGGCGGGAACCAGGGTGACGTCCAGGAGCAGCGCCGCTCCTCCGCGGAGGCGGTCACGGCCTGCTCCAGGGCGGGGGGACAGCGCGGCTGACTACTGGATGACCTCGTTGACCCTCCGTCAGGCGGGTGGGCCGGTTCCGGGAACCCCAGCACCGCGGAGTGGAACGATCTCGCCCACCGGCCAGGCAGGGACTGGGTGCGGAATGCGGGGAACCCCGTCGCGTGCAGGTCTGTGCGGGCTTGCCGCGTCATGGCGGTCCTCCGGCGCGCATCGAGCGACGGGCATCCGGCGCGGCGAGCGGAGTTTCGAACCGCGAGGCCGAGTGCGGCCATTCCACGCCGTCGGCGCGGGTGGAGGAAGCCGCCTGCCCCCCTTCCCGGGCCAGCAGCCGGGGTATCTCGTCGGCCCAGCCGAAGCAGTCGGAGGCCAGTATCCGCACCCGCACGCCGGACAGGAACCCGGAGAGGATCTCCCGTTCACGGATGCGTAGGTGGGCGTGGTCGAGGCCGTCGATCGTGAGCGCCGGCGCGAAGTAGCGGAAGGGGGGAAAGCCGTACGCGTCCTCGGTGTTGCCCAGCAGCCGCCGGAGCGCCTCGTCGTACGGCACCTCGGCCAGCCGGGGGGCGCCCCGCTCGATGACGAACAGGTCCCGGACCTCGGTGGTGGTGCCGATGGTGCAGGGCACGAGCCGGTCGACGGCGTACTTGGGCGGTGGCACCACGATCTGGGTGAGGGCATTGATGGCCATGATGGGCAGGTTGAGGCGGGCAAGAGCGAGGGCGAACGAGCGGCCTTCCTTGGAGTGCAGCCGGCTCTGCACCATCAGCTTCATCCATTCCGCTCTGGTCAGGTCGTCGGCGTGGACCGCGCGGAGCGTGTGGGCGCTGATGGTGAGCGGTTTGGGGAAGCACAGCCCGTGTCCGTCGGCGTCGATCAAGGTCATGTCGTCGGAGAGGAAACGCCAGTCGTGCTCGCGCAGGAGTCTGAGGACGGTGGCGGTCTTTCCGGTGTCGGTCAGGGCGGAGAGCATCACGCCGGTACCGTCCAGATCGAGGCACGCGGAGTGCAGCAGCATCCAGCCGCGGGGTACGAGGACGAAGCGCAGCAGGGCCTCGATCACGTTGGTGTAGACGACGTGCGGGGAATGCGCGAGCAGTGGGCTGACCTCCACGGAGATCGGGTGGCCCAGATCGACCCGGAAGTTGGCACCCAGACGCCCGAGTTGTTCTTCGTACCGCAGGCTCGCGGGGCAGCCGTCGACCTCGCGGGCGAGTTCGGTCAGGGCGGTACGGTGATGCGGCGTGCGGCGCCCGATGTCGCTGACCCGGACGACGATGTCGCAGTCGGTCGCTGACAGCCATTGGCAGCGGAAAAACTCCAGTTCGGGCAGTGGAACCTGGGATCCGACGGTGACCCGGCCGGCGATGTCGTAGCGGTGGGAGAGGTACCGCGTCCGCTTGTGCCCGCCGTGCGCCGTGGACGGCGTGGTGGCGGGAGCCGCGGGATCGACCAGCGTGCGCACCGGATCTCGCTTCGCCGTGGGACGGTCGCCGGCCCTGTAAATGAGCCGGTCGCTGAACAGGAAGCGCAGCAGGAACAGCAGTGCGAGGGTGACGACGTTGGCCGTGAGGACTCCGATTCCGATGCCCACCAGCCAGGCCAGGACCGGCAGGCGGCCGAGCAGTAACAGGTTGTTCAGCGCGAAGAAGCGGACTCCGCGACCTGCACGGATGCCGTGGCCGGTGCCCCGGTAGACAAGGGCTTCGACGAGGGCGAAGTTCCAGGCCGTGGACACCTGGGTCGCCAGGGTCGCGCCCAGCACGGCCGGGATGCTCAGGAGGCTGTAGAAGAACCACAGGGCGGCCGTGTTCACTCCGACACCGCTCGCTCCGACGAGCCCGAACCCGACGAATCGGCCGAGTTCACCGGCGTGCCCACCGCTCTGTCGGCGTCCCGCGCGCAGCCGTGCGAGATGGCGCAGATAGGTGATCCCCTCGCGGAGCCATGCCTTGGACCGGCCCGCGGCGCGCGGCGCGAAAGTACAAGCCACCTCGGCCACTCGCGCCGACGGATTGCGGACGAGGAGCTCAAGAAGGATCTTGAACCCCAGCGGATGAAGCCGGTCCAGGTCGACGGCGTCCTTGCGGAAGGCGAACAGCCCGCTCGTCGGGTCGGAGACCGTGGCCAGACAGCGTGGGAAGAACGCTTTCGCGAGCAGCGCGCTGCCGTTGGAGGCGGCAGACCGTCCGGCGCCGTCCAGGCCGGCGCTGGAGCCCGATCCGGGGTGGCTGGTCCCTACCACGATGTCGGCGTCGTGTCCCAGGGCGGTCCGGGCGATTGCCGCCGCCGCTTCCGGTGGGTGCCGCGGGTCGGCGTCCATCACCAGCACCCACGCGCCGCGCGCCTGCCGTGCTCCCGTGATTACCGCGCCCCCCAGCCCCGCCGAGCGCTCTTCGGGCGCGCGGTGCACCATCCGAACGCGTCTTGGACACAGCGCGGCGTGAGCGGCGGCGGTGGCGGGGGTGTCGTCGTCGCTGTCATCGACGAAGAGGACCTCGACGGGCAGGCGCGAAAAAGCGTCCCCCAGGGATTGCAGCAGCAGAGGGATCACCTCTTGCTCGTTCCGGGTCGGCACGACGACGGTGAGCTGCGGCGTAGTGTTTCCCGGCGGTCCGTTCAGGTCCGTGCACGGGGAGGTGGAGAGTGAGCGGGTGTCGGTGCCGGTCATCAGCACGGCCTCCTGACATGGGAAGAGGCTCCCAGTGCACGTATACGTACGCTGTCCTCTCCCCGGTACGTCTACGTTGCGAATCTACGGCCATTCTGGCCAGCGGGCATCCCGGAGGTCAAGAACAAATGAACTAAAAGCGTCCAAAACGGTAATTCCGCTCTGTGGAGGAGTGCCGCTGAGCTGGCCCTCTCAACTCCCGCACGAGCGTGGGCAGATCCGCGAACGAGTCGATCGCATGATCGGGCGTACCGCTCGCCGCCTCATGCGTCTCCGGCGGATACTTCCCGGTCTTGACCAAGACCCCCCTCACCCCGGCCCGCTGCGCCGCCGGCACACCGGTTCGACGTCGTCCCCGGCATCACCGCCGCGCCCGCGCCCACGCCCACATGTGCCCCGGCGCCGCCTCGAAGAACGCGGCCGGCGGCTGCCGCGTGGTCTCCGCCTCGACCCGCGCGGCCTTCTCCAGACCGAAGAGGAAGGCCCGATGCCGAGTTGCAGCCCCTCGTCCCTGCGCCAGTACGGTTCCGGTGCATGGCGGCCAGCGGCGCCCCGCGCTGCGCAAGCCCAAACCCGGTTCGGCGCCGTGTAGTCCAGCGGCGTGAGGGGGGTCAAGCGCGGGGCAGTGTTCACGCGAGTTCTCCATAACCGGTGGTGTGCCAGGTTGACGCGGCGTGGCCTGCGAGTGGCAAGTTGTGGTGGCTCATGAGTGACTGCGGGACAGTTCCGGCTCGTGGTGCGACGTCTGTTCCTGTCGGGGAAGCAGGAACGGGGTGGTCAGGATGAGCAGCCCCGCGGCCGTGAGAGCGGTGCGTGGGCTGGTGTCATCGGCGAGCAGCCCGCCCAGCGCGCTGAGGACGGCGATGAACGCCTGCTGCCCGATCGACCAGGCCGACAGGGTGCGGGCGACGAGATGCCTTGGGGTTTGTTCGAGCCGGTAGGTGGCGAGCACCGGGCTGAACAGGCTCATGTTGATGATGATTGCCAGCTCGACGGCCATCACGGTGACGAGGCCGACGACGCCGGGACGGACAAAGGCGAGGCCGATCAGCCAGACGGCGCGCAGGGTGCCGACGGTCCGGAAGACCCAGTGCCGGCCGAAGCGGGCCACGACCCGGCGGGCCAGCCGGGAGCCGATGAGCCCGCCGAGGCAGGGGGCGGCGAAGGCGAGGGCGTACTGCCAGGGTGGGAACCCGAGCTGGCGAAGCAGGAGCACGGCCAGCAGCGGTTCGGTGGCCATGATCAGACCGGCTACGAGCACTTGGTTGAGGTAGAGCGGCCGCAGCCCGGGGTGGCCCATGATGTGTCGCCAACCGTCGAGCAGTGCGCCTGCCCGGACCAGGTTCTTGTCGGTTGTTCGCGTTCCTTCTTCCCGGCCGCGGATCGCGGTGATGCCCAGCGCGGAGAGCAGGTGGCTGAGCGCGTCGGCCACCACGGTGGTGACCGGCCCGAACAGGCCGATCGCCGCCCCGCCCAGTGGTGGCCCGACCGCGATGGAACTCCAGTTCGTGGACTCGAGCCGCGCGTTGGCGACGAGCAGGTCATCCGGTCGGACGAGGACCTTGAGGTAGGCGCCCCCGGCCGCGTTGAAGAAGATCCTGGCTGCGGCGACCACGGCCGAGACCACAAGCAGTTGGACGAAACCGAGCCGTCCGAAGGCGTAGGCGACGGGGATCGTCGCCATGGCCGCAAACCGGGCCAGGTCTATCATGATCATGACCGGGCGCTTGCGCCGGAACTCCACCCACGGCGCGAGCGGCACCGCGATCAGCGCACCCACCGCAGGCCCCACCGCGGAGAGCGCGGACACCTCAGCAGGTCCGGCATGCAGCACCAGCACGGCGATCAGCGGCAACGCCCCGAACCCCAGCCCGGACCCGTACGCGCTCACCGCATAGGACGCCCACAGCCAGCCGAACTGCCGGCCCAACCGTCTCCTGCCCACCATGCTCAGCGCACTCCCTTTGATGTCCCACCCGAACAAGCCGACGTTGACCGATGAGAGGTAAGCGGGCAGGACAACAGCAGGTCAAACAACCGATCTGCCGGCAATCCACAACGACCGGTTGTTCACTAGGGTGGGTCGGCGTGGATCTCGAAGCAGTACGTACCTTCGTCGCCGTCGCGGGAGCGGGCCAGTTTCAGAAAGCCGCCGCCGACCTGTCGATCACCCAGCAGGCCGTCTCCAAACGCATCGCCGCGCTGGAGCGCACCCTCGGCGTGCGGTTGTTCACCCGTGCCCCACGTGGCGCTGAGCTCACCATCGATGGTCAGGTGTTCCTGCCCCACGCACGGGAGTTGCTGCGCGTCGCCGAGCGTGCAGGCGAATCCGTGCGCCCCGGCCGCCGTCCGCTGCGCGTCGACGTGATCGCCTCGCGCAGCGCGCAGTCGAGCCTGATGCGCGGCTTCCATCGCGCACACCCCGAGATCGACCTCGACGTGATGATGCTGTTCGACATCGAGACCGCCGTCGCCGCCCTTCGCTCCGGTGCGATCGACGCGTCCTTCCGCGCCGTCGCCGCGCCCGGCCGACCTCTTCCCGAGGACATCGCCTCCGCCCGGGTGCTCGACGAGCCGCTCCAGCTCCTCACCGGCCCCGCCCACGCACTGGCGGGCGCCCGGTCGGTGACCGTCGCCCAGCTCACCGGGCACCGGATCTGGATGCCCGGCATCGCCCCCGGTACCGAGTGGGGCGCCTACTACGACGACCTGGTCGCCGAGTTCGGCCTCACCATCGAGGTGGCCGGCCCCAACTTCGGCTCCGACGCGCTCCTCGACACCATCGCCGACACCCCTGCCCTGGCCACCTTCATGGGTGAGCACACCCGCCTCATCTGGCCGGCCGACCACGGCCTGCGCCGCATCCAGGTGACCGACCCGACACCCGTCTACCCGCACTCGCTCCTCTGGCACCGCGACAACCCCCACCCAGCGCTCGCCACCCTCCGCACCCACCTCGCCGCCACGACGGCCGGCCACGACGCCGCCGGGACCTGGGCACCGGGCTGGGTCATTCCGCGCTGAGCGCCCCCGCCCACGCGGGCCGGCCCTGCCCGGCGCAGGCGGTCAACGGCGGGCGTCACCCGGGGCGAGCAAGCTGAACAGCTCGGAGATCACCTCGGGGGAGGGGTTGAAGGAGCGGCGGACGTTCTTCCGGCTTCTTGTGCCGGGACTTCGCCATCAGCATGCGGCGAGGCACCCTGCTCGCCGATGGGTCAGGGCGGAACGGCGGTACTCGTGCAGGTGCCAGCCCGTGCCCGGGCCGCGCAGGGCGGTGTGCTCGTCGCGCAGGGTGTGGGCCTGCCCTACGACAGCCTGGCCGGCGTCCGGCGATTGCCGAGGTCGACATCGCGGCGGTCAGCCGCGGGTTCCACCTCATCGGGCCAGTCCTTCCAGCCGCTTCGCGCCCCGTTCCATCCCGGTGGTCCAGGCGTCCTCGACCCGGCTCTGCTGCACGTCGATGTACCGCATGGTGGTAGCGATCCAGGAATGTCCCAAGACCTCCTGCATCGCGAGCAAGTCCAGCCCATTCCCCTAGAGTTCGGACGCGCAGAAATGCCGCAGCACCCGCGGCGTCAACTTGTCTGCCCAGCCCGGAGTATGAGCCTCGACGGCGTCGTCGAGGCCGTTGCGCAGGGCGTCGTCGCCGACCCGGCGTGCGGAACCGTCGGCGTTCTTCCGCTCGCTCGGGAACAGCGGGGCGCCGGGCCGGATGTGGTCGTTGTCGAACTGGCCCCATGCGTCCTCGATGAACCGTCGCGCACGGCCCCGACGGTGTCCCCCGGTCCGGCGCCCGGCAGCCGGCGGGACCTCCGGCCGCGCGCAAGCGCCGGGCACGCGGTCCTCGAACCGGGGACGGAAGCGGCAGGGCGGTCATGCCCGCTCGGCGTTCACACGGAACGCACGCCCGCCGGCCGCCGGCACCGTCCGCGTCCCGAGCGGGGTCCCGCACGTCCGCGGAACCCGTCACAGGGGGCTGCGCGCACGGCCCATAAGCGCTGTAGTGGCCAACGTGGTCGGAGAGGGCGCAACGGTACGGGGAACCAAGGCCGCGCGTGCCGAGCGTGCTGTGGCGTCCGTCATCGGCGAGCCCGCCGCGCCCGGCCGGCTCCGCCGGATCCTGGAACTGGCCCTCGTCTTCGGCGGCGCCGCGTTCGCCGGCGTCTACACGCCCGACGAGCGCAGCGGCGCACTGTGCCTCGCGGAGGCCGCCGGTGTGCCGAGGACGCTGTACGGACTGCGGGACGCCTATCCCCGCACCGGATGCTTCCCCGTCACCGAGGCCCATCGCACCGGGCGGGCCGTGTGGTTGAGGCCCGAGGAGCTGAGCGGGTACGCCGAGTCCCGGCGGATGCCCGAGGGGGACGTCTCCCTGGCCGCGCTGCCGCTGCGCGGTGAGACCGGCGGCTGTCTGCTCGCGGTGACGGAGGCCCCCGGCGGGTTCGGCCCCGAGGACCGCGCGTGCCTCGAACTGATCGCCGGCGCCGTCGACTGTCCGGCCCCCGCCGCGGCCGCCCGCGCGGGCCGGCCGGCGGCCGGCGCGTTCAGCCTCGCCATGGACAGCGGGCGGGTGGAGGCCGGCGACGGGCTCCTCGGCCTGTTCGGCATCGCCCGCGCCGACTTCGACGGCAGGGTCGAGACGCTGCTCGCCCTGACCGTGCCGGAGGATCTTCCGTCGCTGATGTCCGTGGTCGAGGCCGACCACATGTCCATCGGGGAGCGCGAGCTGGAGTTCCGCGTCCTGCAGGCCGCCGGGCCGCCCAAGTGGCTGCGGCTGCGCGGACGGCTGCTGCCGGGCGGGGAGGGCCGGCCGGCGCGTCTGGTCGGCACCGTCGCCGACGCCTCCACCCTGCGTCCCGGCGTCACCGATGTCGCCCGGGTCCAGCGCCTCGCGGCGGCCCTGGCGACCGCGGTCACCGTCCGGGACGTCGGCGGGGCCGTCGTCGCCGCCCTGCGCGAGCCGCTCCAGGCCGACCGGATCGCCCTCGCGGAACTGGAGAACGAACGCCTGGTCGTCACCGTCCTCGACCCGCCGGAGCCGGAGGCCTGGCCCGAGCTGTGGCGCCAGGAGTGGCGCACCGAGTGGCCCGACGCGCCCGTGCGGTCCATGCCCACCCTGGCCGCCGTGCTGCGCGAGGGCCGGGCCGGCATCTGGTCCGGTGCGACCGACCTGGAACCCGCCCTCGCCGACGTGGGCCGCGGCGGCCTCGCCGCGCTGCCACTGGCCGCCGGCGGCCGGGTGACCGGCGCCTGCCTGATCGGCTGGGACGCCCCGCACGACTTCAGCCCCGACGAGCGCGCCCTGCTCACCGCCGCCGCGGGCCTGGCCGGCCAGGCCCTGATGCGCGCCCGGGCCTTCGATGCCGAACACGAACTCGTCGGCATGCTCCAGCGCACCCTGCTGCCCCGCCGGCTGCCGAGGCTGCCCGGCGCGGAGGCCGTCGCCCGCTATCTGCCCGCCACGGCCGGCCTGGAGCTCGGCGGCGACTGGTACGACCTGATCCCGCTGCCCGACCACCACGTCGCCCTCGTCATCGGCGACGTCCAGGGCCACAGCGCGGGCGCCGCGACGCTGATGGGCCAGATGCGCACCGCGCTGCGCGCCTACGCCGCCGAGGGACACCCCCCGGACGTGGTGGTCTCGCACGCCAACCGCCTCCTGCTCGACATGGAGACGGACCTCTTCGCCACCTGCTGCTACGTCGACGTCGACATGGAGGCCGGATCCGCCTGGTGCGTCCGCGCGGGGCACCTGCCGCCCCTGCTGCGCCACCCGGACGGCCGGGTCGAGACCGCGGAGGCGGACGGCGGACCGCCGCTGGGCGTCCAGACAGGGGCCGACTTCCCGATGACGCCGCTGCGGCTCCAGCCCGGCACCGTGCTCGCCCTGACCACCGACGGCCTCGTGGAGTCCGCCGGCGCCGACATCGACGAGGGCATGGACCGGTTCGCCCGTGGTCTGGCCGCCGCCGACCCCGCCCACCTCGGGCTGGTCGCCGACGCCCTGCTCGGCGACGCCGGCCGCAACGACGACATCGCCCTGCTGCTCGTGCGCTACGACGGCATGGCCGTGCACCCGCTCCGGGAGAGCTGGACGGTGTGGCGGGTGCCGGAGGCGGCCCGGCACGCCCGCCGCTTCACCCGGCGCACCCTGCGCTCCTGGGGAGTGGCAGAGGACGCGGACGCCGTCCTCCTCGTCGTCTCGGAACTGGTCACCAACGCCCTGGTGCACACCGGCGGCCAGGTCCGTCTCGACCTCTCCCTCGTCGGCGACCGCCTGCGCGTCGCCGTCGCCGACTCCTCGCCGCGCAGCCCCGTCAAGCCGACGGGCATCGGCTGGGAGGCGACCGGCGGACGCGGGATCCTCCTGGTCGAGGCGGTGTCGGATACCTGGGGGACGCTGCCCGCCGGCGGCGGGAAGCAGGTGTGGGGCGAGCTGGTGCTCAACCGGTGAGGGACCGGCACCGGGAGGACGCGCCGGCCACCCCGCCACACGGGTGCGGCGGACACCGGCCCGGCACGTCGAGGCGGCGCGGCGAGGCGGCCGTGCGTAGGGTTTTTCCCTGTGTCACACACCTTCGAAGAGCTGGTGGCGAAGCAGCGCGCCGCGGACGAGGCGCATGCCCGCGTCGAACAGATGCGGGCGAAGTACGGGCCGCCCGCGCAGGAGCGGTGGACCGGGGTGCAGACCCAGACGTACGAGACGGCCCTGCGGGCCTGGCGCGACCTGGCGCGTGACCTGCAGGCCGCCGTGAACGAGTACGCGAGCGACGAGGGCCGGCCCCGCACGCAGATCGAGGCGGACGTCGAACGGGCGGCACGCGACGGCGAGGGCAGCGATCCCGGACCGTCGGCCTGACCCGTGGGCCACGTATTCACGGGGATGCCGGGTAGTCGTCGTCCATGGACACCATCCGGTACGAAGCAGCCGCGTCCGGCCCGGCCCTCGGCGTGGTCCTCGCCGTCGTCGGCGGTCTGGTCGTCGCCGGCGCCCTGGTGTGGGCCGTCCGGCTCGGCATCAAGGTGAAACAGCGCGAACCCAGGACGCCGCGGCGCGGTGAGCACCCGACGCTGCCCGACTCCGGGCCGGCCCACGAGACACGGCAGCGCCGCGAGCCGGACGAGGTCCCCTCCGCCGAGGAGACCGGTCGCCGGCTGACCCCGCACGAACTCGGCTCCTCCGGCAGCCGGCGCAGCGACGACCAGTCGCGCCCGCGCTGGGAGGACGGCTCCAGCGGCTCGTTCGGCAGCGGCGGCACCGGCAGCGGCTGACCGGCGGGAGCTCGCCGGCGGCTGAGCGGGGGAGCGCCGGCCGGGTACGCGCGGTCGCGCCCGGCCGGCGATCGTCACCCGTGCGTCTTGGCCAGCAGTTCGAGGACCTCGGCCGTGGTGCCCGTCTCGCCCAGGCGCGGGAAGATGTGCTTCACGCTGCCCCGGTGGGCCTCCCCGTCGAGGTCGGACATCGCGTCGGTGACCAGGGTGACGTGGTAGCCGTGCTCGTGCGCGGCACGTGCGGTGGACTCCACGCCGATGCTGGTGGCGATGCCCGTCAGCACGATCTGGGTCACCCCGCGGCGGCGCAGCTGCACATCCAGGTCGGTGCCGTGGAAGGCGCCCCAGTTGTGCTTGGTGACGGTGATGTCGCCGTCGTGGCCCGCCAGTTCCGGGACGATGACGTCCCAGCCCTCGGGACGGCCGCCGCCGGAGCCCCGCGCCTCGGTCCGGCCGGGAGGGACGTCGCCGAAGTCGGCGGCGAAGGAGACCCGTACCAGGACGACGTGCAGGTCACGGGCGCGGAACGCGTCGGCGAGCTCCACGTTCCGGGCGACGACGTCGGCGCCGGAGTAGGGCGCGGTGGGGGCCGCGACGATGCTGGCCTGCAGATCGATCACGACGAGGGCGGTGCGCGGGTCGAGGGCGGTCAGTGCCATGGTCAGGCCTTTCGGGGGGTGAGCGTGAGAAGCGAACGGTCGGGGAGGGTGCTCGCCAGGAGGAGCGCCGATCCGGCGAGCATGAACAGCGCCAGGTCGTGCAGGCCGGAGGTGTCGGCGCGGTGCGGGAAGAACGCCGCCGTGGCGGCGGACGCCGCCAGCGCGCCGAGGTACATGAAGGTGCGCAGCAGCCCGGCGGCGGAGGCGATCCGCGCCGGATCCGCCTGCCGGTAGAGCGCGTTCTGATTGGCGAGGCCGATCAGCCCCTGCGGGACGCCCATCACGGCACCGGCCGCGAGCAGCACCCACGGGGGGCTGCCGGAACCGACCAGCAGCAGGGCGGCGCAGGCCGCGACCTGGACGACGCCGCCGACGACCAGCTTGACCCGTATCGCCTCCCGCCGGCCGGTGAGGCTCGACACGGCGAGCGCACTGGCCGACAGCGGCAGCAGCACGAGTCCGGCGGCCGACGCGCTCAGCCCCCGGCCCTCCTCCAGCCACTGCGTGTAGCCGTACATGAAGGCGTACGAGGTGGTGTAGCCGAGCAGCTGGCGCAGGTATGTGGCCAGCAGCGGCCGGTTCCCGCCGAGGACGCGCAGGTCGACGAAGGGCTCCGCCCGGCGCAGCTCCCGCGCGGCGAAGGCGGCGGCCGCGACCGCGGCCAGCAGCGGCAGGTACCAGTGAGCGAGCCGGGGCTGCATCAGGAACAGCATGACCGAGACGAGCAGGGCGGCGAACAGGCCCATGCCGGGCAGGTCGACGTCGCGCCGGGGTCCTGCCGTGCCGCTCTCCTTCGGCAGCCGCCGTGCGCCGAGCACCAGGCAGGCCGCGGACAGCGGCAGGTTGACCGTGAAGACGGCACGCCAGCCGGCGGCGCCGATCAGCAGCCCGCCGAGCGCGGGACCGACCACGGAGACCGTCTGGTTGGCGACGGCGAGCGCGGTCAGCACCCCGGCCGGACTGTCCCGGCCGGTGCGCTCGGCCTCGCGCCGGGTGAGCTGCATGGACGCCGGGTACGCGGCCGAGGTGCCGAGCCCGAGCAGCACCCGCGCGGCGATCAGCGCGCCCAGCGACGGGGCGAACACGCCCAGCAGCCCGGCGACGCCGACCAGGGCCGTGCCCAGGAGGTAGAGGCGGCGGGGACCGTACATGTCCACCAGCCGTCCGACGACCGGCTGTCCCACGGCCGTGGCCAGGTACAGCGCCGTCACCAGCCACACCGTCCGCGCCGGGGGCGCCCCGAAGGCGGCACCGATGGGGACGAGCGCCACGGCGATCATGGAGGAGTTGACCGGGTTCAGGACGGAGCCCAGGACCATGGGGGCGACCAGCCGGCGGTCGAAGCCGGCCGGCGGTGGCCGGTCCGCCCCCCGGCTCGTCCGGACGGTGCGGGCCGGCCTCGGTATCACGCCCGGGTCAGCCGTTCCATCAGGGCGAAAGCCTCGACGAGCGTCCGTCGTTCCTCCTCGGTGTACCGGTCCTCGAAGGCCCGGGCCAGCCACTCCTCGCGGACCTGCCGGTCGCCCTCCAGACGTTCGCGTCCCGCGTCGGTCAGCGTCACGAGCTGGCGCCGGCCGTCGTCGGGGTCGGGGCTGCGCCGGATCAGCCCGTGCTGGTCGAGCGCGCCGAGCGTGGCGGCCATCGACTGCGGCCGGACACCCTCGGCGGAGGCCAGGGCACTGGCCGTGGCGGCGCCGTGCTTGCCGACCAGTGCCAGCGCGGACACCTGCGACGGCGTGAGGTCCTCGTCCTGGGCGACCTCGCGGATCCGGCGCCGCAGCCGGCTGAACATCACGCGCAGGTCCCGCGCGGCGCGCGCGGCGGAGAGCGAGATCCCGGCCGGTACCTCGACAGGAGGATGATCCATACCGTCACCGTAGGACCGTCAGGTGAAACTGTCCAGTTCAGCCTGAACAGCTCGACCTGAGGACCGAACGAGCGGGCCCGGTGCCCGGCAGTACGCTGAGCCGGTGCGTCTGCTTCTGATGTCCGACACCCATCTCCCCAAGCGCGCCAAGGAGCTGCCCGGCCAACTGCTCGCCGAGCTTCCGCGCGCCGACGTGGTGTTCCACGCGGGGGACTGGATCGACGTCGCCACCCTCGACCTGCTGGAGCATCGCAGCCGCCGGTTGATCGGCGTGTACGGCAACAACGACGGACCCGAGCTGCGCGCCCGCCTCCCCGAGGTGGCCCGCGCCGAACTGGGCGGACTGCGCTTCGGCGCCGTTCACGAGACGGGCCCGGCCCAGGGCCGCGAGGCCCGCTGCGCCGCCCGCTTCCCGGAGCTCGACGTGCTGGTCTTCGGCCACAGCCACATCCCGTGGGACACCACCGCGCCCTCCGGGCTGCGCCTGCTCAACCCGGGATCGCCGACCGACCGCCGCCGTCAGCCGTACTGCACGTACATGACGATGGAGGCCGCCGACGGCCGGCTCACGGACGTCGCACTCCACCGGTTGCCGCGCCGCTGAGACCGGCAGCGCGGCGCTTCCGGCGCGGCGGCCGCCCGGCGCCGGGACCACCCGGCCGCCGCCCCGGGGACGGCGGCGCCGCGGCCCAGCGCGCGGCGGCACGGCTGAACGCGCGGCGGACATGGAGGAGGGGCGACCCCCGGTCAGGGGCCGCCCCGAGGTCGTTCATGCCTTTCTCGGGAGGGGCCGGGCCACTCCCCGCATGGAAGCGGCCCGAGCGTTGCGAGTGTGCGCTCTCACGGACCTCCTTCCCACGTACGGTTTGCTGCACATGTGCGGCAGAGGCCATGCACGCCTCATCCGTCGTGCGGCGACTACCCCTTCCTTCCGACCCCACACTGCGGAATCCGGAAAATCACCGGAAAAGTGCCGGGCCGGCGAATCCGGGCGGGCCCATCTGCCCGGGGCCACCGGTTCACGACCGCCGCAGCCCGCGCACGCACACGACGACGAGCACGACGACGGCCGCGCCGGACGCCACGACGGCGGCCCGCCGGGCCGGGGGGAGCCCCGCGGTGCGGAGCACGTTGATCGGCCCGGGCTCCGTGGTCTTCCGCTCGCGCCCCACGGACGACTGTGCCGAGGCCGCGGTGACGCGGTCGACACGCTCCTGCCCGGCCTCGGCGGGCGTCTGCGCCGCCGCCCGGGTGAGCTGCCGTGACAGGCACTGCGCGAACTGCCCCACCAGCCGGTCGCCCACCTCGCCCAGCCCCCGCCCGAACTGCGCCGGGCGCCCGGTCACCGACAGGTCGCTGTTTCGCTCGATGTCGACGAGCGCCCGCCAGGTCTCGTCTCGACCGGGACGGGGGCGGTGAACTCGTGGTGCCGTTCCATGACTCACTCCTCGGTGCTCGGGGGGCCGGCCGGGTGGATCGCTCCGGCGGTCGCGGTCAGGGGCGCCCCGCTGCCGCCCCAGCGCAGCGCGACGATCTCCGCGGCGACGGACACGGCGACCTCCTCGGGGGTGCGCGCCCCGAGGTCGAGTCCGACCGGCGAGCGCAGCCGGGACAGCTCGGCCCGCGTGAGCCCGGCCTCGATCAGCCGCTTCAGCCGGTCGTCGTGGGTACGCCGGCTGCCCATGGCGCCGATGTAGGCGGCCGGCCGGCGCAGCGCCTCCTCCAGCAGCGGGACGTCGAACTTCGGGTCGTGGGTGAGCACGCAGATCACGGTGCGCTCGTCGGTGTCCGTGCCGCGCAGGTACCGGTGCGGCCAGTCCACGACCACCTCGACGCCGTCCGGGAACCGGTTCGGCGTCGCGAACACCGGGCGGGCGTCGCACACCGTGACCCGGTGGCCGAGGAACGCGCCGATCCGGGCCACCGCGGCCGCGTAGTCGATCGCGCCGAACACCAGCATCCGCGGCGGCGGGGCGAAGGAGTGCAGGAAGACGGTGACGGCGTCCTCGCGCCGCTCGCCGTGGGGTCCGTAGTGCCGCAGGCCGGTGGCGCCGAGGGCGAGTTCGCCGCGCGCGTCGGCGGTCACCGCGACGTCCAGACCCGGGGCGCCCAGCGTGCCCGCCACCGACTCCGGCCACACCGCGAACGCCGCCCCGCGGGGCGCGGGCCCGCCGACCACCGTGGCCACGGTCACCGGCTCGCCCGCGGCCACCGACGCCGCGACCGCGCCGAACGCCGGATCGGACTCGGGCGTCACCGGCCTGACCAGGACGGTGATCTCACCGCCGCAGGTCAGTCCCACCGCGAACGCGTCCTCGTCGCTGTAGCCGAACGTCTGCGTGCGCGCCTCGCCGCTCGCGACGACCTCCCGCGCGAGTTCGAACACCGCACCCTCCACGCAGCCCCCGGACACACTGCCCACGACCTCGTCGTCCGGGCCGACGGCCATGGCCGCGCCGGGGTCGCGCGGCGCGCTGCGGCTCACCGAGACGACCGTGGCCAGACCGAACGGCGCCCGAGCCGCGTACCAGCGCCCGAGCACCGGGAGGATGTCACGCACACTCCGCTCCTTCCACTACGGCCGGCCCCCCGCCGGGGCCGCGCCCGTCCCGTGCCGGCGGGCGAACCGTCCGGGGCCCCGGCGGCCGGCCGCCCGCTCCGCCCCTGTCACGGCCTGGGACCGTCACCGCGTACTCCGTGCCGGCCGGGCCCAGGCGGTCACGCTGGTAGTGGACCGGCAGCAGCCGGGGTTCGACGTCGTCCTCGTACGTGGTGCCGTCCACCTTCACCGAGATGTGGGTCATGCGCCCTCCAGGGACGGTGCGGGCGGAAGCCAGGGCAGTCGGTGACCGAGGTGACGCAGGTCACTTTATGTCCGCACCCGGGAGGCGGCGAGTGCGGCGAGCCCGGCGCCGGGCGGTGGTCCGCCGCCCGGCGCCCGTCCGGCTCTCCGTGCCGTGGCGCCGTTGATCAGCGCAGGCGCCCGCCCCGGGACGCCGAGCGACCGGGGCGGCCGGCTGCCCCGGTCGTCCTTCCGCGCGGGGCGGAGAGCGTCACCCGGCCGACGAGCCGGACCAGTCCGCCGGCACGTGGCCCAGCCGGACGCGCTGCGGGTGGTCGCCGACCGGGACGGACACGGTCTTGCGCCCGGTGGCGAAGTCGATCGCCGTGACCCGGTCGGCGCCGCTCTCGGAGACGACGCAGTCCTTGCCGTCACCGCTGACCGTGGCCCAGTAGGGCTTGGAGGCGGTGACGAGCGGCCCCTCCTGGAGGGTCGCGCGGTCCACGACGGTGGCGTAGTCGTCCATGGTGCCCGCGACGCACAGCCTGGTGCCCGCGGGGTTCATCGACATGCCGTGGTGGCGGGAGTCGTTCACCCAGGTGGTGCGGTCCTCGCTGGTCGCCGGGTTCTTCGGCAGGGTCTTCACCCGGGTGATCCTGTCGGCGGCGACGTCGTACTCCAGGAAGCCGTTGAAGAAGGACACCTGGAAGTACAGCGTGGACTCGTCGGGGGAGAAGACGGCGGGCCGCACCGCGTCCGAGAAGTCGTTCAGACCGATCGCGTCCAGGCGCCGGCGCATGTCGATGGTGCGGACCTGCCGGTAGGTGGCGGCGTCCACGACGGTGATGTGCCGGTCGCCCTTGGTCCAGTCCCAACCGGGGTCGTCCAGCGAGGTGTTGACGTCCCCGATGGACATGTTCCAGATGTACTTCCCGTCCCGGGTGAAGACGTTCTCGTGCGGCTTGTCGCCGGTCGCGAACGAGCCGAGCTGCTTCCCGGTGCGGATGTCCAGCACATGCACGGTGTTCGCGGTGGACGCCGAGACCGCCACCCGGGTGCCGTCGGGGGAGACGGCCATGTGGTCGGCGCGGTAACCGGACACGGGGAAGCGCCAGTTGATCCTGCCGGTGGCCAGGTCGATGGAGACCACGTCGGCGAAGCTGGGCCGCGAGACCACCACCGCGGTGCCGTCCGGGGTGGTGTACATGTCGTCGGCGAACTGGTCGTGGCCCTCGCCGACGCCGTTGCGGATGGCCTGGAAGTAGATCCACCGGACGGGGTCGGCGTTGATCTCCGCCATCCGCTGTGCCCGGTCGGGGACGACGTCGACGCGGCCGATCCTCGCGTAGTCGCCGCTGGACTCGATGACGTCGGCGGTGCCGTCCCAGTTGTTGCCGACGAACAGCACCTCGCGCAGCGCGGTTTCGGAGGAGGCCTGCGCGGCGGTGGTAACGGCGGTGGCAGTGGTGCCGGCTGTGGCGGCGGTGGCGGGTGCGGCGACGGTCAGGACGAGGGCGGCGGCCACGGAGCGAAGGTGCCTGGTTCTGGAGGCGGGCATGACTGCTCTCTCCTCTGTGATGGGGGGTTGCCCGCACGGACACGGCGGTGCGCGGCGGGCCGGAAGTCTGAACAGGCGCGCTTTCACAGTGAACTTACTGAAAAGTAAGGAGAGGCGCCCTTCACCACAAGAGCGCGTGCACGACAAAATCGAACCTCGGGGGACGAGGGAGGGACCGTGGCGGGCAGGCTCAGGGCGCCGACCGGCCGTTACGGCGGCAAGTCCGCCGCCGAGCGACAGGCCGAGCGGCGGCGGCGTTTCCTGGACGCGGCGCTGGAGCTGTTCGGCGGCGCCCCCGGTTTCCGCTCCACCACCGTCGCGGCCCTCAGCGAGGCCGCCGGGCTGTCCACCCGCCAGTTCTACGAGGAGTTCCGCACCCTCGAGGACGTCCTGGCCGCCCTGCACCTGCAGGTCAACGACTGGGCCGAACAGGCGGTCCTCGCCGCGCTCGCCGAAGCGGAGGGGCTGCCGCTCGCCGAACGCGTCGCCATGCTCTTCCACGCGTACGCCGCCGGGGTCACCGCCGATCCGCGCCGGGTCCGCATCACCTTCGTCGAGGTCATCGGCGTCAGCCCGCGCCTGGAGGAGCAGCGCCTGGCGCGCCGCGCCCAGTGGGTCGACCTGATCCGCGCCGAGGCCCGGGCCGCCGTGGCGCGCGGGGAGGCGGCACCGCGCGACTACCGGATCGCCGCCGCCGCGTTCATCGGCAGCGTCAACGGGCTGCTCCACGACTGGAGCGCCGGGTGGGTGGACGCGTCCCTGGACGAGGTCGTGGACGAACTCGTGCGGCAACTGCTGGGCATCCTGCGCCCACCGGGCTGGCGCCCGCCTCCCGCCTGAGGCCGGCCGGCGGACGCGCGCCACGGCCGGACGCGACAGCTCCGACTGCTCGGCGTCCGGACGCGGCGGCCGAGGACCGGTCGCCCCGCACCGGCCGTTTCCAGGACCGGGCGGAACCAGCGGCCGAACCGCCGGTCACGCTGACGCCAGGGCCACGGCGTGCGGGGCCGCGCGGGGCGTGCGAAACCAGCGGCCGAATCGCCGGTCACGACGGGTGAGCGGCGCGCGCGGGCGTGAGGGACGCGGGGCAGGGCCGGCCGCGGCGTGCCCAGTGCCCGGCGGAGCAGCGGGACGGACACACCCGCCGTCGCGCCGCGCAGGCCGGCCCTCCGGCCGGAAGCGGGACCGCCCCGGCCCGGCGCGAGCCGAGAACGTCCCGGGCCAGACGGAACCTCGCCCGGCGCCTGCCTACTCGTCCCATGCCTGGATCATGACCTGCTCACTGATCCTGCCGTCGCGCAGCGACAGCATCGACTCCGCCAGTACGCGGACCCCGTCCGCGTACTGGCAGGACTCGACGAAGGCGGCCTGGTCGCCCTGGACGACGCAACGCTCCAGCCGGTGCGTCATGTCCCGGCTGTAGACGTCGTCGAGCATGGAGCCGATCTGCGCGCGGCCCTGCAGGACCTTGGGGTGGCTGGGCTGGGCGGTGCGGTCCACGATGCGCACCTCCGCGTCGTCCGCGTAGAGCGACACGAGGTCCGCCGCGCTGTCCCCCTCGATGCACCGGCGCAGCGTTTCCGTGTCGAGGGTGGGGGGTGGCGTGGTAGCCATGCTGACCTCCTCCGCGGACCGCGGCCGTGCCGAGCCGACCGCGGCGGGCTCACCTCCGAGGCTCCTCCGCCCCCGCGGCCACGGCAAACGCTGCGGCCGGCGGGGGACCCGGCGGCCGAGGGGCGCCGGTCCCGGACACCGGGGACGGGGGAGGCGTGGACGTGCTCGACGGTGCCGTGCGCGCAGCGCGGGCAGACGGTCGTGGGGTCGGCCATGTCGGATCTCCTTGGGGGAGCGGGGGAGGGGAGCGGTCAGCGGCGGGCGGCGAGGCCTGCAGCCGGGTCAGCCACCCGGCCGTCTCGGGCAGGTCGCGGACCTGGTTGCCGTAGTTGCCCCGGCGGTCGGGGGCGACGGGCGTCGTCTCTGCCGCGCAGCGAGTACCGGCGGCTGCCCGGCCTGCCGCTGGAGGCGCACATCGACGTCGTACCGCATCCGCTGTCGGTCCTGGTGCTGCGGCTGACGCACGCCCACGCCCGCGGGGCGGCCGGAACCGGCGGTGAGCCGTTCCGCCGCTTCGGGGGACCGGCCGGTGACCACCGCGGCGTGGCACGCGTTCCTGCCGGGGACCGGGCGCACCGCCCAAGGGGCCTGGTGGGGGCCGTGATCCGGTCCTGCCGCTGACGTCGACACGGCGGCCGGGGTCCCGGGCGGGCCAACCGTGCGGTCACCGATCGGTTGCGCGTAGGGTCGGAAGGAGGACACCGGCCGACGGAAGGAAGCACCACCATGGCGCAGGAAGTGCGCGGCGTGATCGCACCGGGCAAGAACGAGCCCGTGCGCGTCGAGACCATCGTCGTCCCGGACCCCGGACCGGGAGAGGCCGTCGTGACCGTCCAGGCCTGCGGCGTCTGCCACACCGACCTGCACTACAAGCAGGGCGCCATCACCGACGACTTCCCCTTCCTGCTCGGCCATGAGGCCGCCGGCGTCGTGGAGTCGGTCGGCGACGGCGTCACCGACGTCGCGCCCGGCGACTTCGTGGTCCTCAACTGGCGTGCCGTGTGCGGTAAGTGCCGCGCCTGTCGGCGCGGCCGCCCCTGGTACTGCTTCGACACGCACAACGCCACCCAGAGGATGACCCTCACCGACGGCACCGAGCTCACGCCGGCCCTCGGCATCGGCGCCTTCGCCGAGAAGACCCTGGTCGCGGCCGGCCAGTGCACGAAGGTGGACCCGGCCGTCTCCCCGGCGGCGGCCGGCCTGCTGGGCTGCGGCGTCATGGCCGGGATCGGCGCGGCCGTCAACACCGGCAACGTCGGCCGTGGCGACTCCGTCGCCGTCATCGGCTGCGGCGGCGTCGGCGACGCGGCCGTCGTGGGCGCCTACCTGGCCGGCGCGACGAAGATCATCGCCGTGGACATCGACGACCGCAAGCTCCAGACCGCCCGCACCATGGGCGCCACCCACACCGTCAACTCCCGGCAGACGGACCCGGTCGAGGCGATCCGCGAGCTGACCGGCGGCTTCGGCGCCGACGTCGTCATCGAGGCCGTCGGCCGCCCGGAGACGTACAAGCAGGCCTTCTACGCCCGCGACCTGGCCGGCACGGTCGTCCTCGTCGGCGTGCCCACCCCGGAGATGCAGCTCGAACTGCCGCTGCTGGACGTCTTCGGGCGCGGCGGGTCGCTGAAGGCCTCCTGGTACGGCGACTGCCTGCCCACCCGCGACTTCCCGATGCTCGTCGACCTGCACCTGCAGGGCCGCCTGCCGCTGGACAAGTTCGTGACCGAGACCATCCAGCTGGACGAGGTGGAGAAGGCGTTCGAGCGGATGCACCAGGGCGACGTCCTGCGCTCGGTGGTGGTGTTCTGATGAGCGCCCGCATCGAACGCCTAGTCACCTCCGGGCAGTTCACGCTCGACGGCGGCACCTGGGACGTGGAGAACAACGTCTGGATCGTCGGCGACGACCACGAGGCGGTCGTCATCGACGCCGCCCACGACGCCCGCGCCATCGCCGAGGCCGTCGGCGACCGCCGGCTCACCGCCATCCTCTGCACCCACGGCCACAACGACCACATCAACGCCGCGCCCGAGCTGGCCGACCTGACGGGTGCGGTCATCTGGCTGCACGCCGACGACCTGCCCCTGTGGAAGCAGACCCACCCCGACCGGGACCCCGACGAGCACCTGGTCGACGGGCAGGTGATCGAGGCCGCCGGCGCCGACCTGACCGTCCTTCACACTCCGGGCCACGCGCCCGGCGCGGTCTGCCTGTACGACCCGGGGCTCGCCGCCGTGTTCACCGGAGACACCCTGTTCAAGGGCGGACCGGGTGCCACGGGCCGCTCGTTCAGCCATTTCCCGACCATCATCACGTCGATCCGCGAGCGCCTCCTCACGCTGCCGGGCGAGACCAAGGTCCTCACCGGCCACGGCGACTCCACCACCATCGGGGCGGAGGCCCCGCACCTGGAGGAGTGGATCGCCCGCGGGCACTGACGCGCACCGCCCGTCCGCACGGTGCCGGACCGTGTGCGGCGCCGGCCGGAGGCACGGGCGGCGCCGCACGCCGTCCGGCGCCGGCGCGCCGCCGTCGTGCCGGTTCGGGTGCGCCGGAAAAGGGCGACACAAGGTGTCCGGTTTTCACGGCATCCTCGGTCACGACCGACAGGACGATGCCGGCGGACGGCGTCGGCGGGTGACGGACGGGAGGCCGGACATGCCGGGGCCACTGCAGGGCAGAGTCGCGCTGGTGGCGGGTGCGACACGGGGAGCGGGCCGGGGGATCGCCGTGGAGCTCGGTGCGGCCGGCGCCACCGTCTACGTCACCGGACGCACCACCCGCGCCCGGCGCTCGGAGTACGACCGCCCCGAGACCGTGGAGGACACCGCCGACCTGGTGACCGAGGCCGGCGGCCACGGCATCGCCGTCCCCACCGACCACCTGGAACCGGACCAGGTGCGCGCCCTCGTCGACCGCGTCGCCGGCGAACAGGGCCGCCTCGACGTCCTGGTGAACGACATCTGGGGCGGTGAGAACCTCTTCGCCTGGGACACCCCGGTGTGGGAGCACGACCTCGACGACGGCCTGCGGCTGCTGCGGCTCGCGGTGGAGACGCACGCGATCACCAGCCACCACGCCCTGCCCCTGCTGCTGCGCCGGCCCGGCGGGCTGGTGGTCGAGATGACGGACGGCACCGCCGAGTACAACCGGGACACCTACCGCGTCAACTTCTTCTACGACCTCGCCAAGGCGTCCGTCCTGCGCATGGCCTTCGCGCTCGGTCACGAACTCGGCCCCCGCGGAGCCACCGCCCTCGCGCTGACCCCCGGCTGGCTGCGCTCGGAGATGATGCTGGACCATTTCGGCGTGCGCGAGGACAACTGGCGCGAAGCGGTGGAGCGGGTGCCCCACTTCGCCATCTCCGAGACCCCGCGCTATGTCGGCCGCGCCGTGGCCGCCCTCGCCGCCGACCCGCACGTGGCGCGCTTCAACGGCCGCTCCCTGTCCAGCGGCGGACTGGCCCGCGAGTACGGCTTCACCGACCTGGACGGCAGCCGTCCCGACGCCTGGCGCTACCTGGTCGAGGTGCAGGACGCGGGAAGGCCGGCGGACACGTCCGGCTACCGCTGACCGCCCGCGCTCGCGCGGCATCGCCGGCGACAGCGGCGGGGCGCCGGTGCGCCCGGTGCGGAAGCCGCCGTCCGAGCCGGCACCATCGGCGGTCGCCTCGTCCGGGGCGTCGAAAGGTCCGGCGTGGACCCGCCGTCCACGCCGGCACCGCCGGTGGCCTCCCGTCGGCGCCGCCGGTCACGGGGCCGCGGCGGAAGGGGGGTTGACGTACGGAACGGTAAGTGGGCGTGAGGAGTGGGGAGTCGGCGTGCGCGACGTGCAATGACCGGTCGCCCTCTGCCCCGGTGATCGTCCCGGCGGTAGGTTCGGGCGCATGACGGACTCCAGGCGTTTCGACGGACACGGCGCACTCGTGACCGGGGCGGCCCGCGGCATCGGCGCGGCCGTCGCGCGGAGGCTGGCCGAGGAGGGGGCGCGGGTCCTGCTGACCGACGTGGACGCGGACGAGGCCGAGAGGACGGCGGCGCGTCTGCGGGATCGCGGACTCCCGGCCCAGGCGTTCCGGTGCGACGTGGCGGACCGGACGTCCGTGGAGACGGCCGTGGAACACGCGGCCCGCACCCTCGGCTCCCTCGACGTCCTGGTCAACAGCGCCGCCCACTGCACGCCGGACAGCCCGCTCTTCGAGGACGGGCCCGACGAGGCGTGGGCGCGCGATCTCGACGTGACCCTGACCGGCGCCTACCGCTGCTGCCGGGCCGCCCTGCCCCACCTGGCGGCCACCGGCCGCGGCGCGATCGTCGGCATCGGCTCGGTCAACGGGCTGCAGGACTTCGGCAACCACGCCTACAGCGCGGCGAAGGCGGGTCTGGCCTCCCTGACCCGCACCCTCGCCGGGCACGCCGCCGCCCGCGGGGTCCGCGCCAACCTGGTCGTGCCGGGCACGGTCCGTACCTCGGCCTGGGAGGGGCGGGACGCCGAACTCGACGCGGTCCGGGGGCTGTACCCCCTCGGCCGCGTGGGCGAGCCCGAGGACGTCGCCGCGGCCGTCGCCTTCCTCGCCTCCCGCGACGCGGCCTGGATCACCGGCACGACCCTCGTCGTCGACGGCGGCCTCACCGCGGTCAACTCCGGTTTCCTCCAGGCCGTCCGTACGGGCGGCGAGCGCTGAGCCGCGGCCGGCCGCAGGCGTCCCGGCGAGCGGTCGCGCACGGCCGACTGTCACCGTTTCGTCTCAGCAGGAGCGGTTGTACAACCGGCGGTCCCCTGCCGGGGTCTAGTGGTCAGAGTCCGCACGACCGTACGAAGGGGGAAGCACGGACATGAGGGACATGGGCAGACGAGGTGCCGTGGCGCTCGGCGTCACGGGGCTGGTCGCGCCGCTCACGCTCGCACTCGGCGCCACGCCGGCGCAGGCCGCGAGCTGCACGACGCAGACCGGGCCGTACCAGAAGCAGGTGGAGAAGTTCCTCGGCCGCCCGGTGGACGGCCGCCAGTCCGCCGCCGACTGCAAGGCCGTCCGGGCCTTTCAGAACCGGCACGGCATCACGCCGAACATCGGCTACGCGGGCCCCGTGACCTGGGGTGTGATGAACCTGATGAACAAGCAGAAGGCCGTCGGCGACAAGCCCAACAGGGACGGCAGGTGTCCGGTCGACAAGGGCCGCATCGCCTGTGTGAACCTCACGCTCCAGCTCAGCTGGATCCAGGACGGCAGCCGGCTCGTCTACGGGCCCGTGCCGGTGCGCACCGGCCGCGACGGTTACGAGACCCGCACCGGCCTGAAGAAGGTCTACTGGCGGCACATCGACCACGTGTCGAGCATCTACCACGTGCCCATGCCCTACAGCCAGTTCTTCGACGGCGGCCAGGCCTTCCACTCGGTCGGCGTCAGCATGTGGAACCCGCCGGGCTCGCACGGCTGCGTGAACATGACGACCAAGGACGCGAAGAAGTACTGGTCCCTGCTGAAGAAGGGCGACGACGTCTACGTCTACGGCCGCAAGCCGGGCACCTGAGCGGGCCGGCCCGGGGGGCCTCGATCCCTCCGCCGTGTGTGCACCCGGCTGCCGCCGCCCGCGGCGCCGCCTCGTGCCGCCACCCGGCGGGGCGCCGGTGCGGTCGAGCCGCGCGGCGGCGGGGCCGGGCGGCGGTCCGGTGGCTCGCGCGCCGAACTCACCGGCGTCCGTTGGCAGATGACGTGAGCAGCAACACGTCCAAAAGGTCCGCTTTGCTTGTGATACCTCACATCGTCTTCACGCGGTGGCCCGTATGCTTCACACCATGTCCTCCACTCCTGAGCCTGTCTCCGGGCGATCGGCGGACGAGGTCAACGAGGAGATCCGGGCCCTGTGGCTGCGGTCGGGCGGGACACTGAGCGTCGAACAGCGCGAGGAGTACCGGCGGCTCGTCCTGGAATGGGCCGTGGCGGCTCCGCAGCGCGTCAGCGCGGCCTGAGCCCGCCTCGCCGCACCGGCCGGCCACGACCGGTCGCGGCGCCGCTCACCCGGTCCCGTCCCCCGTCGGCCCACCGCCCCGGCGCACCCCCGAACGCGAGGGGCGCCCGCCTCGCCCGCCCGTCCGGCATCGGCGTCCGCGTCCCGTCCTCGGCGTCCCGCCGCGTGCGCGTCGCGGCCTCCCGTCGCCCGGCTCGGCCCGGTGACGTCGTCCTCCGCAGGCGCCGTCATCTCTGTCGCCGCCGGACCGCGCCACCGAGGCAGACTGCGGACGCGGATGGCGGGCACGGCAGCCACGGCGAACGGCGGGCACGGCGGCCACCGCCGGGCGGCCGTCGCCGGTTCGCCCCGGTCCGGCTCAGCCCCAGTTGGCGGAGTAGTGGCGGCGGTAGGCCTTGCGGTCCTGTTCGGCCCGGAGCCACCGGCTGGCCACCAGCGCGATCAGACTGCCGGCGATCACCAGTAGACCCGGTCCGGCGTTGCGGGGATTCATGAGCAGCGACAGCGGGTCGGACCCGTCCGCGCCGCCCGCCGCCGGAGCCGACGAGCCGGGGGAGGCGGCACCGGGTGCGACGGCGCTGTGCGTCGCCGAGCCGGACGGGGCGGCGGACGAGCCGGCGGCCCCGCCGGGCGCCTGCCCCGCCGCCACGATCAGCTTCATGCCCGTCGCCGACAGCGCCTTGGTCACCGGCTGGAAGAACGTCGTGCCGCCGGTCGCGCAGTCGCCGCTGCCGCCCGAGGTCACGCCGAGGGCGATCCCCTCGGAGAACAGCGGGCCGCCGCTGTCCCCCGGCTCGGCGCACACCGTGGTCTGGATCAGTCCCGAGACGGTGCCCTCGGGATAGTTCACGGTCGCGTTCAACGCCGTGACCTGGCCGTCGTGGAGCCCGCTCGTGCTGCCGCTGCGGAAGACCCGCTGACCGACGTCCGGATCGGCCACCCCGGTGATCCGCACGCCCTTTCCGCCGCCGACCGCCACGACGTCCGCCCCGTCGCCCGCACGCCCCGCGGCGTACCGCACCAGGGAGAAGTCGTCGCCCGGGAAGCTGCCGGCGACCGTCCTGCCGATCTGGCGCGCGGCACGGCCGTCCGCGAACCAGACGGAGCCGGTGGGCCCGCAATGCCCGGCGGTGAGGATGAAGTCGCTGCGCCCGTCGGTCACGTTGAACCCCGCCGAGCACCGGCCGCCGGTCGACAGGATCGGCTGCGCGCCGTTGAGGCGGGTGGTGAACGTGCCCCGGGTGCGCTCCATGCGCACGAAACCGCCGATGCCCTCGGCGACCCGTGTCAGCCGTGACCAGTCCGCGGTCGAGACCGTGCTGTCGCCCTGCACGACGACCTCGTTCGTCCGGTAGTCGACCGCCCACGCGGTACCCGCCACCCGGGGCGCCGCGCGCAGGGCCGCGGTCGCCGACTTCAGCTCGCCCAGGCTGTGGCGCACGAGCTTCGCCTCGGCGCCCGCCCGCCGCACCTCGGCCGCCGCCCCCGCGTCGGTCACCGCGACCACGGGGCGCCCGTCGGAGCCGATCCAGCTGCCGGCCGTACGGGAGGCGCCGAGCCGTGTCACGAGGCCGGCTCCCGTGCCGGCGGACATGCGCGTGGAGCTGTGCGGCGCCGCGGACGTGCCGGCCGGCTCACTCGCCATGGCCTGCGTGACCATGGCTCCTCCCAGGACGAGTCCGCCGACGGCCGCCAGCCGTGTCAGTCGCCGGACGACCCGTCGTCGTACGTGCCTCATGCGTGGCTCCCGAACCCCGAAGACGCGGCCGTAACACCGCGGGGCGCTCCGGTCGTCGAACGCCCGTCCTCCATACGTGGCGAGGGCCGCCCGTGTTCAGCACGGGGTGGTCGCCCCGGGAGCGTGCCGGTCAGCAGGTGGTGGCCGCGCCCGGCCGCGCGGCAGGGCCGGGGCCGGGCGCCGGCGGGCCCAGACGGGTCCAGCTCGCGGCGTCGCCCCACACGGAGGACGCGCCGGCATAGGGCCGCAGCAGCGCGGTCAGCCCCGCCTCCCCGCGCCGGTTCAGCTCGTCGGAGGCGAGCTTGCGGGCGATGCCGGCGAGGAAGTCGGCGAGTTGCACCCGCGGGTCCTCCCGCGAGTCGACGAGCCTCAGCCCGGCCAGGTGGATGCCCTCCTGCCGGGCCGTCCGCACGATCCACTCCACGCGGTCCGCCGTGAGCATGTTCTGCTGGTCGTGCACGAGCCGGACGGGGCCGCCGTCCGCGCTCCAGTGGGCCGCCGTGCGGACGATGGCGGGCAGCAGCGGGTTGAGCAGGGGGGCCACGGCGGGACCGTCGAGCGTCCGCGTCCGGAAGTCGTCGGCGCGCGCCCGGCTGCCGGCGAGCCGCGCCAGCGTCGCCGCGACGCGCGCGTCGCAGGGCCTGCCGCGCAGCGCCTCCACGGCCCGGAGGAAGTCGTCCGCCGGCGCCGCGGGATCCGCGGTGTGCCGCACGCGCAGCAGGTGGTTGGCCGCCTCCAGGAAGTGCCGCCACGGCTCCCCGCCGAACGCCGCCGGCCCCGCCCGGTACAGCGCCGTCGCCTCCGCCGAGTCGCCGAGCAGCACGCCCAGGGCCCGGTCGACGACGAAGAACGCCTTCTCGGTGAGGTGCACGTGGGCGTGCCCGTACAGCGGGCCGGCAGGGGAGAGCAGCCATTCCAGCACCGCCCGGTGCTTCTCCCGCAGCAGGTGGTTGGCCTTGTACTCCTCGGCGGGGGAGCGGATCCGGTCCCGTATCTCCCGCACGCACCCGGCGGCGACCGCCACGGGCAGCCGCACACTGGCGTGGGCGAACACGTCGGTGTTGCCGCCGGTGAGGTTCTCACCGTCCGACCCCGACTCGTCGCAGGCGACCTCGAGGAAGGAACCCTCCGTCATCGGCCGCGTCCCGTCCTCGTGATGCCAGGTCAGCTCCCTGTCCGACCCTACCTTTCCCGTGCCGTGCCACGGATGTCATTTTCCGCGGGCGGCTGCCTACACTGCCGCGCATGGACGACACCGTGGTGGAGCGGCTCGCGGCCGGCAAGTACGTGCTGATCACCAGCTACCGGCAGAACGGCACCCCGGTCGCCACCCCCGTGTGGGTGGTCCGGGACGGTGCGGCGCTGGGGGTGTGGACGGCCGCCGGCTCCTGGAAGGTGAAGCGGATCCGCAACCGGCCCGACGTGCTCGTCGGGCCCTGCGACGTGCGTGGCAACCCGACCGGCGACCAACTGCCGGCGACCGCGGAGATCTGCGACCCGGCCACCACCGCACGCTACCGGGGCCTGATCGCCCGCAAGTACGGAGTGTTCGGCCGTCTCACGCTGCTCGGCAGCAGACTGCGCCGGGGCACGCGGGGCACCGTCGGCATCCGGGTCACCCCGGCGTCCTGAGGCCGGCGCGCCGGCCCCTGATCATGAAGTTCCGTGCGTTCTACGGCAGCGGCCAGAACCTGCGTCCCTCCCGACTCGCCATGGTTGTTTCGGGTGGAGGACTGGCGGGGACCCGGGCGGAGGGTCGTCGGCGGGCCGGTGTTGTGCCGGGGGGCCGGCGGCGCCGTTCCACCTGAACAGGGGTGAACGGCTTCCACAGGCGTGCCGGAGCGAGGGCCCGGGCCGCGGCAGGTTCACGGGCTCTGGGCTCCTCTGCGCCGTTTCCGTCACCGTTGCGCTGCGGCCGTGCCGTGGCGTGTAGGGAAGTCATCATGAAAGCAGCGGTATATGAGGGACCGCGCACGGTCGCGGTGAAGGACGTGCCGGACGCGAAGATCGAGCATCCGTGCGACATCATCGTCAAGATCACCACCACCAACACGTCGTTCGAGTCCGGCCGGACCCTGGGACACGAGAACATGGGCCAGGTCGTGCAGGTCGGCTCGGCGGTGCGCAAGGTCAAGGTCGGCCAGTACGTGGTCCTGCCCTTCACAACGGCGACCCCCCGCCTCCGGCCCGGCAACACGGCCAGCGATTCCGCCCGCCCAGCTTGACCGGTGCGGACCTCCACGCCAGGCCCGCGCCCATCCCTCAAGTCAATGCCATGGATCTGGGCCGGTCATGATGCTGGGCAAGCCCATGGCACGCGTCACGTACGCCGCGACCGGACGACTGCGCCGGTTGGGCACGGAGGTTGAGGGCCGAACGCGGACCACGCGGTCAGTCCGGCGTCGTCCGCTGTGCGTGCTTCAGCTTCTCACTCACGTGACCCGCCTCTCTTCCCCCCACCTCACCTTTGAAGCCCCCATGAAGACAGACACCCAAACCACCCTGCAGCACGATCCGCTCGTCCGCGGCCTCGGCTGGGCCAGTGCGCTCATGGGCGTCCCCCAGGTCGTCGCCCCGGGGCGCTTCGCCCGGGCACTGGGCGTGGACGACGCCCCCCGGCATCGTCTGGCCACGACCGCCGTCGGAGTGCGCGAGCTGGCGGCGGCGACCGGACTGCTGGGGCGGCCGCATCCCGCCTGGCTCTGGGGCCGCGTCAGCGGCGACCTGATGGATCTGACGATGCTGACCCGGGCCCTGAAGAACCACGACGGCCGCGGCCTCGGCCGCACCCTTGCCGCGACCGCCGGGGTCACCGCGATCACGGCCACGGACGTCTACGCGGCCGTGACCCGCACGCGTAGGAGCACTCCCATGGAACTGACCGCGACCACCACCGTCACCCGGCCCCCGGACGAGGTGTACGGCCTGTGGCGCGACCTGAAGCGACTGCCGGACTTCATGGCGCACCTGGACGAGGTGCGCATCACCGGCCCGCGCACAAGCCACTGGCGGGCCAGCGCGCCGTTCGGCAGGACGGTCGAGTGGGACGCCGAGATCACTGAGGACGTCCCCGGCCGGCTGATCGCCTGGCGGTCGGTACCCGGTGCCGACGTCGACAACTCCGGCGAGGTCCGCTTCACGCCCGCCCCCGGCGGCCGCGGCACGGAGATCCGGGTGACCCTGCGCTATGACCTGCCCGGCGGGGCGCTGGGCCAGGCCGCAGCCCGCTACTTCGGCGAGGAGCCGCACCAGCAGCTGGACGACGACCTTCGCCGCTTCAAGCAGGTCGCGGAGATCGGCGAGGTCGTCCGCTCCGAGGGCGCACCCGGCGGCAAGCGGGCCCGCCGGGAGTTCCCGCAGCACCCGGCCCGACCGCTGACCGAAGACGAACTGAAGGAGGCCCTGGCATGAAGGCGAACTGCTGGACGGGACGCAACTCGGTCGAGGTGCAGGACGTCCCCGAACCCTCGATCCTGAACCGCCGCGACGCCATCGTGAAGATCACCTCAGCGGCGATCTGCGGCTCCGACCTCCATCTGCTCGACGGCTACGTCCCCACCATGGAAAAGGGCGACGTCATGGGCCACGAGTTCATGGGAGAGATCATCGAGGTCGGACCGGGCATCGGCGACGACAAACTGCGCGTCGGCGACCGTGTCGTCGTGCCCTTCCCCATTGCCTGCGGCGCGTGCGTGGCCTGCCGCGCGGAGCTGTACTCGTGCTGCGAGAACACCAACCCCAACGCCGGCCTCTCCGAGAAGTTCTTCGGTCACCCCGTCGCCGGCATCTACGGCTACTCACACCTCACCGGTGGCTTCGCCGGCGGCCAGGCCGAGTACGCCCGGGTGGTGCTCGCCGACGTCAACGCTCTCAAGGTCGATTCGGACCTCGCCGACGAGCAGGTGCTCTTCCTGTCCGACATCCTGCCGACCGGGTACATGGGCGCCGACATGTGCGACATCGACGAAGGTGACGTCGTCGCCGTCTGGGGCGCCGGCCCGGTCGGCCAGTTCGCCATGGACAGCGCCCGCGTCCTGGGCGCGGAAAAGGTCATCGCGATCGACAAGGAGAGCTACCGGCTGGAGATGGCCGCCGCCCAGGGCTACACGCCCGTCGACTTCGAGGACGTCGACGTACGGTCGGCTCTGCTGGAACTCACCGGCGGCCGCGGCCCCGACAAGTGCATCGACGCGGTCGGAATGGAGGCCACCCACGGTGCCTCCCACATCCAGCTCTTCGATCGCGCCAAGCAGGCGGTCCGCGCCGAGACCGACCGGCCGCACGCCCTGCGCCAGGCCATACTGTCCTGCCGCAGCGGTGGTGTGGTGTCGGTCATCGGCGTCTACGCCGGACTGATCGACAAGTTCCCGGCCGGTGCGTGGATGAACAGGTCCCTGACCCTGCGGACCGGGCAGTGCCACGTCCAGAGGTACATGAAGCGGCTGCTGGGTCTGATCGAGCAGGGCAGGATCGACCCCACCCGGGTGATCACCCACCGGCTGCCCCTGACCGAGGCACCGACGGGCTACGACCTGTTCAAGAACAAGAAGGACCGCTGCGAGAAGGTCGTCCTCAAGCCGTGAGGACCGCGCCGACGAACCGCGGCACCATGTGCCGCTGACACCGACGAGCGGAGCCGGCCCCGGGGAACGTGCGCAGACACTCGGAGCAGCGGGCGGTTCTGCGAGAGCCTTCCTTCTGCTTCTGCGCAGGTGGTCACCCTTGCACGTGGTGGTTTCCCGGGAGCTGCGCCGCCTCACCCGGACCGCGGACCGGGACGCCGCGTGCCGGCACCTCGGCGAAGCTCGCCCGGCCGGTGGTGTGTGTGCCACCAGCGGCCGGGTACCCGGGTGCACGGACCGTGAGGGGCGCCCCGTACGAGCCCGGGCCGTCACGGCTCGACGGCTGCGGGGCACCCGTCGTCCCCCATCCCCCTGCGAGGCCTCCGATGAGCCGTCTCTTCTCGCCGCTCACCCTCCGCGGCACGACCTTCCCGAACCGGTCCTGGGTGGCCCCCATGTGCCAGTACAGCTCGGTCGACGGGTATCCGCAGGACTGGCATCTGGTCCATCTCGGCTCCCTGGCACGCGGCGGGTCCGGCCTGGTCATGCAGGAGGCCACGGCAGTGGAACCTGAGGGCCGGATCACCCCTTCCGACGCCGGCATCTGGGACGACGGGCAGGCCGCCGCGTACAAGCGCATCACCGACTTCGTCCACGGGCAGGGAGCCATCGCCGGCATCCAGATCTCCCATGCCGGCCGCAAGGCGTCGACGGCACCGCCCTGGGAGGGTGACGAGTACGTCGGACCGGAGGCCGGTGGATGGCAGACGGTGGCACCGTCACCGCTGCCGTTCGGCGACTGGCCGACCCCGCGGGAGCTCAGTGCGGACGACATCCGCGCTCTGGTCCGGGCCTTCGGCGAGGCGGCCGCGCGGGCGCTGTCCGCCGGCTTCGAGGTTCTGGAGATCCACGCTGCGCACGGCTATCTGTTGCACCAGTTCCTGTCACCGCTGTCCAACCACCGCAGCGACGAGTACGGAGGCGATCTCGACGGGCGCAGCCGTTTCCTCGTCCAGGTCACCGACGCCGTACGGGCGCACTGGCCGGAGGACCGCCCGCTGTTCGTACGCTTCTCCGCCACGGACTGGGCCGACGGCGGCTGGACCCCGGAGGAGACGGTGGAGGTGTCGCGGCACCTGGTGTCCCACGGCGTCGACCTGGTGGACGTCACCAGCGGCGGGCTCGTCCACAACGCCCGCATCGAGGTGGAGCCCGGCTACCAGGTGCCCTTCGCCCGAGCCGTCCGCGAGGGCGCGGCCCTGCCCGTCTCCGCGGTCGGCCTGATCACCGCACCGGAGCAGGCCGACCAGATTCTCGTGGACCGCTCGGCCGACGCGATCATGCTCGCGCGTGAACTGCTGCGCAACCCGACCTGGCCGCTCCGCGCGGCCCACGTGCTGGGTGACGACGTCCCATGGCCGAAGCAGTACCAGCGTGGCCGCCCACGTCGTCATCGCTGAGGCCGTCGTCGTGCCCGAGACCCGGGAATTCAGCACAAGGCAAGGAGGTTTCCTCCGGTATGAGTGATTCGTGCAATAATGCGGCTTTTCCCGCACACCAGAGCGAGTCGGCGCGTGCGCTGCTCGCGGCCGACCGTGTCAGCACACTGCAGCAGATATCCGCCCTGAGCCGTGAGTTCGAAGGGATCGTCGAGGCGAACGCGCTGGTGGCCATTGACGACGAGCACGACCCGGAAGGGGCGAGCACGGCCTTCGAGCGGGCGCACGTCGCCGCCCTGCTGTCCCAGGCGCGCGAGCATCTGAACGATCTGGATCACGCCTTGGAGCGGTTGGAGAGAGGCGACTACGGGCGCTGCGAGCAATGCGGTGAGCCGATCCGGACGGAGCGCCTCGAAGTTCGGCCGGCGGCGAAGACCTGCGTGCGCTGCGCGTCCGCAGCACATTGAAGCCTGCCCGGCTGAGGGCACGACATGTCGGCGATCGAATGGACCGGGTTCCCGAGGTGGCATCCGACGGGCCGCGGACGCAACGGCCGTGGTGTGCGCGGGCCTGGGCACGGCGCGGATGGCGCGCGACGTGGGGCTGCTCCCCGTACGGCCGGCAGCCCACGTCCGCCTCATCTTCCAGCTCAGGGGAGCGCCCCCGGAACGGGTCGCCTGCCTGCAGGACAGCAGCGGCGACTTCGGGGAGGTGGGCGTCTACGCGGCCCCCTACCCCGGCAACAGTGAGGTGCGGGAGGACGGCAGCTTCGTGGACCCCGAAGCGCTGGACGCTCTCAAACTGGGACGGGCATTGGCCGGCGCGGCCATGGCCGAAGAACTCGAGGAGGACCTGCGTCCGTCGGCAGCACTCGGCCGGCCTGGTTGAACGCCCCACCAGTTGGCGCAGCCCGCTCCGACGACAGGGGCGCCGACGAGGCGCGGTGAAGCCGGTACGCCCCCAGTCCTCCTGAAGACCGTTCGAGTTCTTCGGTGATGAGCCGGCACGGGCCAACGCCGTCCGGTCACTGGTCCATACGCTTCAATCACCGGCCGGGTTGGAAGACCGCGCGTACGCACCCGTCGAGCTTCTCCTTGAAGAGTTCGTATCCCTTCGGCCCGTCATCCAGGGGCATGACGTGGGTGGCCAGGTGGGCTGTCTTCAGCTCGCCCTTTTCCATGCGCTCCAGGAGCATGGGGATGTAGCGGTGGCCGTGCTGCTGGGCGCCGCGCAGGGTCAGGCCCTTGTTCATCACCGCGCCCAGCGGGAACTTGTCGGCGAAGCCCGCGAAGACGCCGAGGATGAATACGCTGCCGCCCTTGCGGCATGCCTGGATGGCCTGGCGTGCGGCGGCGGATCGATCGGTCTGCAGGCGCAGCTGCTGTTTGGCTTGGTCGTAGAGCTGCTGCACTCCGGAGCTGTGGGCCTCCATGCCGACCGCCTCGATGCACACGTCCGGGCCGCGGCCGCCGCTCCTCTCGCGCAGTTCGGCGTCGATGTCGGTCTTTTCGTAGTTCAGGGTCTCCGCACCGATGTGCCGGCGGGTCATGTCCAGGCGGTACTCGAAGCGGTCGATGGCGATGACCCGGTCGGCGCCGAGCAGTATCGCGGCCCGCGCGGCCATCTGGCCGACGGCTCCGCACCCCCACACGGCAACCACGTCGCCCGGCTTCACCCCGCCGAGATCGGCACCCATCCACCCGGTGGGCGCCGAGTCGGAGGCGAACAGCGCCGTCGTGTCGTCCAGGGCGTCCGGTACCGGGAAGGCCCCTTGGTCGGCGTACGGGACGCGGATGTACTCGGCGTGGCTCCCGGCGAAGCCGCCCAGGGCGTGGGAGTAGCCGTAACAGCCGCCTGGGGCGGAACCCCAGAGGTGCTCGGTGATGGCGGGATTGGTGTTGCCGTTGTCACACAACGAGAAGAGACCCTGTTTGCAGTACCAGCAGCGGCCGCAGGAGATGAAGGAGCAGACCACCACGCGATCGCCTACCTTGTGCCGCTTCACCCGCGGTCCCGTCTCCACGACCTCGCCGATGAATTCGTGGCCGAGGATGTCGCCGGCCCGCATGAACGGGATGTACCCGCCCAGCAGATGCAGGTCCGAACCGCAGGTCACGGTCTGCGACACCTTGACGATCGCGTCCTGCTCATTGCGGAGCGCGGGGTCGGGTGTCTCCTCCACGGACAGGTTGTTGGTGCCCTGCCAGGTCAGTGCCTTCACAGCCGTCCACCACCTTGAGCCTTCTCGATCATCTTGTCCAGCGGGCGCCCGGTGACCGTGGGCCGGTCGGTCGGCGGCCAGTCGGGGAGGAGGACCTCACCCGTCTCGACCAGCGCCTTGGCGTGTCGCAGCGCGGTGCGCAGTTCCTGGACCGGGTCGTGTCCGGTCTCCCGCTCGGAGGTGTCGTGCAGCCCGGCATGCTCCATGTCGCGCAGCCGGGCCGCCAGTTCCGTTCCGCGGTCCCCGGGGGCGGGGCGCAACTGGGTGTCGATGGCGTCCTCGAGCCGGGCGAGCGGCTCCGGCAGCTTTCCGCCGGGCGCCACTTCGTCGGCGGACGCGTAGATTGTCATCACGTGCCAGCGCGGCTCGGTCTCCCGGGCGTGGGAGGCTCCCGATCGGATGGCCTCGCCGGCGCGGCGGGCCACTGAGACCGCGGCGCTCAGGGCCTCGGTTCCCATCTCGACCACGGTGGAGACCGCGCCGCTTGCTGTGGGCTTCTTCACGACTTCGTTCCTTTCTGAACGGCGATCTCCCGGGCTGCCCCCGTAGCCGCGTGAGTCCGTGCGATGTCTGCGGGCGCCTGGGGTGCAGCGGCACGGCCGCAGCGCAACGGTGACGGAAACGGCGCAAAGGAGCCCCGAGCCCGTGAACCCGCCGAGGCCCGGGCCCTCGCTCCGGCACGCCTGTGGAAGCCGTTCACCCCTGTTCAGGTGGAAGGGCGCCGCCGGCCCCCCGGCACAACACCGGCCCGCCGACGACCCTCCGCCCGGGTCCCCGCCAGCCCTCCACCCGAAACAACCATGCGCCGATCGACCAACCCATGAGCACGAACCAGGGCCGGTCTTCGAAGGTCACTGGGTGATGGATGACGGCATGGTGACACAACGTCACGAACTCAACGCCTGGAGCGGGAGTTGCTCTTTCCGCCGGTACCGTGGGCGCGACGGGAGGGCGCGTGCGGCGAACCGGGGCAGGCCGCCGTCACCGGACGGTCCAGCGTGTGCGCGCGCTCTCTTGGGACGGATCCGCGCCCCCGCACCGGCCCGGGCCGATCACGCCGCCGTCCTGATCACGTCATCGCGGATCAAGGTCTGACAGGCTTCGCGGAGCCGCGGGAACCGGATCGAGGGATGCTTCAGCCAGCCCGAGAGTTTCCGCGGCATCGCCACCGGACATCAGAAGATCGACGTCTCCGGCGAAGTGGCGGTCGTCCCCGCGTCATTGCTGCTCCGGGCGAGATCCGTTCGAAGACGGCTCCTCGTCACCGTGGTCCTCCTGCAGCATCCGGCGACGTTCGTGTTCGCGCTTGGAGAAGGCGGCCGCCCGGATCGCCTCGTCACTCTCCAGGCCCGATCCCAGCGCGCCGCCCACTGTGGCAATCGAAGCGACCAGCCAGGACAACGTCCAGTACTCCGAGGCGTGCAGCGGAGTGTGTGTCGTGGAGGCGAACACTCGGTCGTTGAGGATGAACAGCGCCCACACCAGGTTGACGACCAGCAAACCCGCGTAGCAGACAAGAACCCCGAAACCCACGGTCACAATCGTCGAGGCGTTGTAGAGGCTCGTCCTCTTCCTCTCCTCCGGCGAGGTGTCTTTTGATCGATGCCACAGGTGCGCGTCCACGATCAGCCAGACGATCATAAGCGTGACAGACCCGACCATGGCGATCACGAGGCGCAGCGTGCTCTGGGACTCGGCCAGGCTCCAGATGGTGGAGTTCACGCTGGCGATGGCTCCCGTGGCGAGTGCGGCGGCCAGGGCTTTCTTCAGGCCCGGCACCAACCGCCACGGCCGGTTGGCGCGGACCATACCGGCCAGCACCCTGAGGTACCCGCGCGGCCCGCTGACGACGTACCGCAGATCAGCGGGCTCCTCCTCGGCGATCGGGCCCCGGTGAACAGGCGCGAGACGACTGACGAAGCGTCCCAGCCTCCGACGCTGCGGAGGTTCCCCAGCCCCGGTGGCCGGCGGACTCGCCAAGCTGAGCACGGCTTCCTCCACCGCCCGCAGGGCTCTTCTCTTGAGACGCAGACCCCCCAGCGGAGGAAGGGACAGCAGCGCCACGCCGTGTTCATGGTTCAGGTCCACCACGAGCTTGCGCCCATGCGAGTGCAGTGGAAGGTCGGTGAGGGCGACGACGATGTCCCAGTTCTCCGCTCTCCTACGGTCTATGATCCGGCGCATCACGGTGGAGAGGTCCTCGGTCCCTGCGGTGAAGGGCTCACTGACCACCTGTACGTCGAACCGTCGTCCCTGGCCCGACCTCTGGGCGAGCCGAGCAGGAAGGACCCGGGCCAGGTGCTTCGCGATCTCCGTCGGCGTGTCCGGGTCCGCCAGGAGAGTCACGCGCGTAACGCTCTGCGACGACACCCGTATCACCGGACCCTTCTCGCTGCCCCGCCGGTCCCCAGTGCCCAGGATGTCCCCGGCATAACGTCGCCGCCCCGTGAGACGCCGGCCCTCGCTGACAGGTGCAGGCGGGGTACGACCAGGTTTCCTCGTCCTCCCAGTACAGGGCCCGGCCCCACGAGTACGGGAGAACGAATACGCATATCTCGGGTAAACCGGCCCGGGGGCGGGTACGCGGAACGCCTCTCCTGAAGGCTCCGAGGGACGGAGTGATCCCATGGCCGGCAGTCGGGCGCACAGCCTGTACCACCGATACTCCGGCCGGAAGAGCAACCTTCCGCGGGGCGGAGTGCGGCGGCACCCCACGGCCGCGCGCGGAGGGCCCCTCCCACCCGCTCGCACCCCATCAGACCATGCCCTCCACGAACTGGTCGCGCTCTCCCGCGCCCTGTTCGAGGCCTCGGACGAGGGCGAGATCCTGCGCCTGGCCATGGACCACATGGCCGCCGCGGGGCCGTACAGTGCCGAGGCCGGGTACCTCAACGTGGGCGGCGACCTGGTCCCCAGCCCGAGGAACGGGCAGATGCACGCCTTGTCCGTGGGCCGGAGGGTGCGAGAGCTGGCCGGGCAGGACGGCCCCGTGACCGTACCCGGCAGGCCCTGGGGCCGGGCCCTGGGGCTCCGCGGCATTGAGGGGCTCCACGGCTACCTCGTGGTGACGTCCCGCTCCCGGCCCGACGAGACCGAGCGGTACCTGCTCGCCACGCTCGTCCGGCAGACCGCTGCCGCCCTGTCAGTCGCCTCCGCACACCGCCGTCAACGCGAGGACGCGCTGGAGCTGCGCCGACTGAGGGACGAACGCACAGCCCTCCAGCGGCAGCTGATCTCCGTCGCGGCTGAGCTGGGGTACCAGCGGGCCGTTCATGCGCTCATGGCCGACGTCGCCGCCTCGGGCGGCGGCGAGGAAGCCATCACCCGCGCACTGCACAGACTCACCGGGCTTCCAGCGCTGGTCGAGGACCGCTTCGGCCGGCTGAGGTCCTGGACCGGGCCCGGCCGCCCCGACCCGTATCCCGAACCGGACCCCGTGCGCCGGGACGAAATACTGCACGACGTCGCCAGGGAAGTGGGGCCGGTGCGGATGAAGGACCGGCTGATCATGCCGGTCCGCCGGCACGGCGAGATCCTCGGCGTGCTGGCCCTGGTCGATGCCCGGTACGAGGCCGACGAGCACACCCTGCTCGCCCTCGGACACGCCGCCACGTCGCTCGCCCTGGAGCTGGCGCATCTGCGCAATCTGGCCGAAGTGGAGCTGAGGCTGCACCGCGAACTGGCCGACGACCTCCTGGCAGGGACGGACCAGGCGAGCGCCTACGCCCGGTCCGAGGCGGTCGGACACGACCTGCACCGCAGCCACTACGTCGTCGTGGTGCAGTGGTCGAACCGGACCGCGGACGACTCCTTCACGCAGACCGTGGGCCGGGCGGCCTCTGCCGTGGGCATGCGCTCGCTGCTGACCCGCCGCTCCGACCACGTCGTCCTGATCGCGGACGACAGACCGCACGCCCACGCGCTGTACGAGGCGCTCGCCCGGGAGACCGGGACACGGTCCGGGACGATCGGGGTGAGCGCCTGTAGCGACTCCCTGGCCGACATCCCCCACCACTACCAGGAGGCGCAGCGCGCCCTGGAAGTGCGCCGTCACTGCCGCCAACGCTGTGGCACGTCGTTCTTCGAAGAGCTTGGCATCTACCGCATCCTGGGACCCGGCAACGATTACCGGGAACTGGAGACGTTCGTCCAGGAGTGGCTCGGGCAGCTCATCGACTACGACTCCCGGCACCAAGCGGCCATGGTGGAGACCCTGTCCCGGTACTTCGACTGCGGCGGCAACTACGACGAGACCGCAGAATCCCTGGCGATCCACCGCAGCACGCTGCGCTATCGGCTCCAGCGCATCCGCGACATCAGCGGCAAGGACCTCGCGGACGTCGAGGACCGGCTGAACCTCCAGGTGGCGACCCGAGTGTGGAAGATCGTGCTGGGCGGGCCCGGTTGACTCCTCGCCGGAAAGAACCAGGACTTCAGCCTCCGACGGGCGGCATCTGCCGAGCGAGCGCGGCCGACCGGGCGGCATCCGCCGAGCCCGGTCGGTCGACCGGCTCGGAGGTCAGCCCAGCACCTCCGCGATCGGGGCGTCGGCGTCCACGTAGCGCACGAGCTTGCGGTTCGCGAATTCCACGATGCCCACGTCGCCTAGTTCGCGCCCGTAGCCGGAGCGCTTGATGCCGCCGAAGGGCAGCTCCGGTCGCGACGCGGTCGGGTGGTTGATCCACACCATGCCCGCCTCCAGCCGGTTCGCGACCCCGCGAGCACGTTCCGGGTCGGCGGCGAAGACCGCGCCTCCCAGGCCGTAGCGGGAAGTGTTGGCCAGTGCCACGGCCTCGTCCTCGTCCTCGACCCGGTAGACCGTGGCGACGGGGCCGAAGAGCTCTTCGTGGTAGGCCCGCATGTCCGGTGTGACGTCGGTCAGGATGGTCGGCTCGACGAAGGCGCCCGGCAGGTCGGGCCGCCCGCCGCCCAGCACCACCGTGGCCCCCTTGTCCACCGCGTCGCGGACCTGCTCCATCAGGTGTTCGGCCGCGGCCTCGGAGGACAGCGGGCCGAGCGTGGTGGCGGGGTCGGCCGGATCTCCCGGCCGCACCTCGCTCATCCGGTCACGCAGCCCGGTGAGGAAGGCGTCGTAGACGTCGGCAAGGGCGATGAAGCGCTTGGCCGCCACGCAGCACTGCCCGGTGTTGCCCATCCGGCCGAGGAACGCGGCGTACACGGTGCGCTCGAGGTTGTGACCGTCCAGCACGACGAAGGGATCACTGCCACCGAGCTCGAGGACGGACTTCTTGACGTTGCGGCCGGCGATCTCACCCACGCTCATGCCCGCGCGCTCGCTTCCGGTCAGTGACGCTCCCTGCACACGGGAGTCGTCGATGATGTTTCCGACGTCCCTGCCGCGCACGAAGAGATTGGTATAGACCCCGGTCGGCACACCGGCATCCTTGAACAGCTGCTCCAGTGCCAGTGCGGACTGGGGGCAACTGCTCGCGTGCTTGAGCAGGATCGTGTTGCCGAGGACGAGGTTCGGACCCGCGAATCGGACCACCTGGTACAGCGGGAAGTTCCAGGGCATCACACCGAGAAGGACGCCGAGCGGCTCGTTCACCAGCACGGCCGTGCCGTCGGGCACCGGCAGGGGTCGTTCTTCCAGCAGCTCGGGGCCGTGCTCGCCGTAGTAGATGAGGATGTCGGACGCGAGGTCGACCTCCGCACGGCTCGAGTTGATCAGCTTGCCGACCTCGAGGGTCAGCAACCGCGCCAGTTCCTCCTTGCGTTCCTTCATGAGCCGGCCGGCACGTTGCACGACGGCCCCACGGTCGGTCGTCGACCGGGCCCTCCAGTCGGGAAAGCCACGGTGCGCCGCGTCGATCGCGCGCCCCACTTCCTCCGGGCTCAGCGCCGGGAACTCGCGAACCCTTTCACCGGTGTACGGATTGACCGTGGCGATGGGGCTTCTCTGGGTAGTGACATGGGCGTCCATGACGCCTCCCTGAGGTCGGGTAGCTCGGGTCCCCACGCCCGGACCTGCTCACACCTGCTCACACCTGCTGATGTCCGTCTTCAACACCGTCCTGGCCGGTCGTGGTCACCGCCGTCCGTGCGCGGGCGCGGACCGGGTCGGCGTGGCAGGCTGGCAGGGGGCCGCGCCGTTCGACGCAACACAGCAGCGAAGGAGGACGACGCATGGATGAGCGGAGTTTCGTCCGTACCGTCGCCGAGCGCACCGGACTGAGCCGTCAGGAGGCGGCGGACCTGACCTGGGCCACCCTCGAGACGCTGGCCCACAGGCTGAGCCCCGGGGAGGCCAGGGACCTGATCACCGAACTCCCCGAGGGCCTCGCGGAGGCGGTGCGCCGGGGATCCACGGACCGCATCGAGCGCTTCGGCCACTCCGACGGCGTGCGGCGCGTGGCCGAACGCACCATGCTCAAGGAGGAGGAAGCCGACCGGGGCGTGCGGGCCGTACTGGCCGTGCTCCGGGAGGCGATCAGCGAGAAGGAGTTCAGGGACCTGATGTCGCAGCTCGGAGCGGACTTCTCCCAGGCCCTCGAGTCCGGCGGGTGACCACGGATCCTCCGGCACGCCGACCGTGCCACGGCGGCAGGGGGTCCTGCTGCAGATGTCGCGGCCGGAGCGAAGCGGAGGACGCAGGAGGCCGGACACCATCGCCCTGTGACGCTCCGGGCCGCGGCCCGGAGCGTCACAGGGCGATGGTGTGGAGG
>NZ_JBSFNN010000030.1:0-73396 GCF_053587115.1 Streptomyces sp. NPDC003697 | reverse complement strand
CGGACGGTTTCGAACCGCCGACATCCTGCTTGTAAGGCAGGCGCTCTACCCCTGAGCTACGCGCCCGAGACGAGTGGACAGCCTACATGCCCCCGGCCGCTGCCCCGCAAACGCGTGGGCCGGGCCGCCACCCACGACGTGGGCACGGCGCGCGGGCGAGGCCGCGGAGCGGCCCGCGAAGGCGCCCGCCTGCCCGCTCCCGTGCCCGGCGACGGCGGTTCCACGGTCCGCACGCGAACTGACCGGCCCGTGTGTTCGTCCTGTACGGGTGGGAGAATGACTGCACGCTCACAGCACGGGAGAGGGATGTGACGGCGACACCGGCGACACCTTCGCGACCGTACTCGCCGTATCCGAGGCCCCGGGGCGCCTCAGCCGCCGTTCGCGACGTCCTGGCCCTGGCGGGCCTGCCCCTGCTGGCGGCGCTCGCTCTGCCCGCCGCGTTCGCCGGCGGCGGCACCCGGCGCTGGTTCGGCGGGGGGCGGGCCGAGAGCCAGCGGGCCGAAGCGCAGGCCGCCAAGGACGCCGCCGCGGCCGCGTTCTACGAACTGGACACCGCCCAGCGGGACCTGCGGATCTCCATGGAGACCATCGCGGCCGTCGACGACTCCCCCGCCGCCCGCCGGGCGGCCTCCGGCTTCGAGGAGTTCGGCAGGCGCATCGACGAGGTCAGCGGGCGCTACATCCAGGCCGTCGACGCCCACGACCTGGACCGGGACGACCTCGACGCCTCCGTGGCCGCCCGGGCGCGCACCGAACTGACCGCCGCCAGGGACGAACTCGTCCGCGTCAAGGGGGAGCTGGACCGCTTCGCCGCCGGGCTCGGACCGCTGCTCGGCAAGGCCGAGACCCAGCTGGCCCGGCTGGCGCCCGCCGTGGAGCGTGCCCGCCAGGCCCTCCTCGCCGCGAGCGGTGCTCTGGACGCCGTACGCGGCACGGGACTTCGCGCCGACGACCTCGCGGCCCGGCTCGCCGCCCTGTCCCCGGAGCTGACCAGGCTCAACCAGGGCGCCGGACAGCACGGCGTGCCGCAGACGCTGGAACGGGCCGAACGGGTCGCGCGGGAGGCCGAGGCGATCCGGGTGGAGGCCGGACGGCTGCCGGAGCGGGCCGCCGAGATCGACCGGAGACTGGTGTCGCTGCGGACCCGGGCGCAGGCGCTGACCACGCGCGCCGGGCAGGTCGAGCCGGTGCTGAGCGAGCTGCGGCGCCGGTTCACGGCCGCCTGCTGGCAGGATCTGCAGCACGTGCCCGAGCAGGCCGCGGAGCACGTGCGGCAGGCCGAGCTGAAGCTGAAGGAGGCGCGGGAGGCCCGCGAGGCCCAGCGCTGGGCGGACGCGACCGCGCTGCTGTCGACCGTACGGGCGCTGCTGAACGTCACCGACGAGGCCGTGTCGGCCGCCGGTGACCGCCTCACGCGGCTGGAGGCGGTGCGGAAGGACCCGGAGCGGGAGATCGGGCGGACCCGGTTCGCGATCCGGGACGCCCAGCGACTGGCCATGGCGGGCCGGACGACGCCCGATCCGCGGCATGCGCGCCCGCTGGACGACTGTGTGGCCCGGCTGGACCGTGCGGTCGCCGCTCTGGAGGGCCGCCACCCCGACTACTGGCACTTCCTGACGGAGACCGAGGCGGTACGGCGGACGGTGGCCGGCGTGGTCGCGCGGATGAGGGAGGAGCGGGGAGCCGGCCACTGAGCCGGCCCCCGCCCCGTACGGCACCCGTCAGGTGCGGTAGGCGTAGTACGCCGCGGTCGGGTACGAGGCGATGATGCTCGCCACCGACCTGTTGTAGGTGTTGGTGGAGTGGTACGTCAGGTACGGCACGCCCTGGGAGCTGCGCGACGTGACGATCATGCTGTGGTCCTTGGACCCGTCCTTGTTGAAGTCCACCTGGAGCACGTCACCGACGTCCAGCTGGTAGACGTTGGCGAGGCTGGTGACCCGCTTGGAGGACAGGGCGAACCACGAGAACTCGTTGACGCCGACGAACGAGTCCGACTGGATGTCCGCGGTGCCGAACCACTTGTGGAAGTCGTACGTGTAGCCGGGCACGTGCTTCCAGCCGCCGGCCTTCAGGGACTGGCTGACGAAGTTGGTGCAGTCGCCGCCGGCCCCCACCCCGTTGAAGTCGGGGTAGGCCGGGTTGTAGTTGTTCCAGTACTTCGTCGCGTACGCGGCCATGGCCTTGTAGTCGTAGCCGCTGGCGGAGAAGTTCTTCGGGTTGGACGGAGCGGGCCGCGTGGTCGCCGAACGGGTCGCCTCCGGCGGGTTGTCGTCGTCGGCGGCCGTGGTGGCGGCCACGGACGGTGCGGCGACCTGGTTGACCGCGACGCCGTCGTCGGTGTCACGGATACCGGTCAGCTGCCAGTCGCCCTGCTGGTCCGCACTGAACGTCAGCTCGTGGTGGGCCTGGAAGCCGGTGGTCTTCGGCTCGTTGCCCCTGACCTTCTCGTACGTCAGCGTGGTGGTCTCGGTGACCGCGACGGTCGCCTTGCGGCCCTTCACGCTCGTGGCGTCGAGCGTGACGCTGGTCGTCGCGGCGCTGTACTTCTCACCCAGCGCCGCCAGGCGCGACTTGCGGCCGCGCAGCTGGGACAGGGCCGAGCTCTCGTTCTTCGACAGTTTGGAGGACAGGCGCACGTCGCCGGAGAACCGGGACGTCTGCCGCTTGTTCTCCTTGGCGCCGCCGTCCAGCAGTGCGTCGGTGCGGTCGGTGAAGACCGCGTCCGCCAGCCGCTGGAAGGTCGCCTTGGTCGCCGGGTCCACCGTGGGGTCGTCCGTCACGGCCGCGCCCGCGCTCCAGTTGGGCACGAGGACCGCGCCGGCGACGACCGATGCGGCGGCCGCGGTGACTATGCTCGCGCGGCGCCCCTTACGGCTCAGTTTTCTCGATTTCAATGATGTTCCCCTCTACGCCGGTACACCGATACCGGGGAACCGCATCTTCGCACGGCCCGAGGGGTGGTGGTGAAGGGGGATGCGCAAGGGGATCAGGTGAGTTGGGCTGTCACTTCACCACCGTCGACCAGTCCGGAGACTGTGCCGGGTCGAGGCTGCGCAGGCTCTGCAGGGTTTCGGGCTTCTGCACGTCGAGCCAGTCGGCGAGCTCCTTGAAGGACACGCACTTGACCTCCGTCTTGCTGCAGACCTTCTCCACCACCTGGTCGACGGCCTTCATGTAGATGCCGCCGTTCCAGTCCTCGAAGTGGTTGCCGATGAACAGCGGGGCCCGGCTGCCGTAGTAGACGCGGTTGAATCCGGCCAGGTACGAGTCGACCGTCTGCTGCTCCCACTGCGGGTACTTGGCCGGGTCGCCCTCGGTCTCGCCCTCGGACTGGTTGTAGAGGAAGTTGAAGTCCATCGACAGGCCCTGGAACTTGCCGTTCTCGTAGGGCAGCATCTGCAGCGGGAAGTCCCATATGCCGTCCTTCTTCACCGGCCATATCTGGAAGTCGCCGGCGGAGCTGGCGTCGTAGCGCCAGCCGTAGCCCTTGGCGGCCTTCAGCAGGTTGGCCTGTCCCTCCAGGCAGGGGGCACGGCCGCCGGTGACCTCCTTCCTGAAGTCGAACGGCAGCGGGGCGATGTCGGTGTAACCGGTGTTGGTCTTCCACTTCTCCACGAAGGAGTAGAACTGGTCGATCTCGCTCTTCCACTCCTCGACGCTCCAGTCGCCGCCGCCCTTCTCGCCGCAGAAGTGGCCGTTGAAGTGGGTGCCGATCTCGTTGCCGTCCTCGTAGGCCTGGCGCAGCTGCTCCAGTGTGGTGCGGATGTGCTCGTCGGTGGGGTAGCTGATCGCCGCGGAGCCCACCGGGTGCTGGGGCGGGTGGTAGAGGTCCTTCTTGCTCTTGGGCAGCAGGTAGATGCCCGTGAGGAAGAAGGTCATGTGGGCGTCGTACTGCTTGGCCAGCTCGCGGTAGTGGGAGAAGAGGTGGTCGTCGCCCTCCAGCGCGCCGTCCCAGGAGAAGACGACGAACTGGGGCGGCTTCTCACCCGGCTTGAGCGGCTCGGCCTTCAACTCGTCCTGCTGCGGGCCGGTGTACGAGGTCGAGCCGTCCCCGAGCACCTTGGTCCTGCCGTCCCACTCGGGCTCCTTGCCGTCCTTCGACGCGGAGTCCCTGCCCTTGCCGGCGGAGGCGGCGGGCGCGGTGTGGTCGGAGCGGGTCAGCGCGAGGAAGCCTCCCACGAGCGACGCGACGACGAGCAGGGCCGCAAGGGTCAGGAACTGGGGGTGGGTGGTGCGGCGGGGTGCGCCGACCTTGCGGCGGCGACCGGATGTCGACTTCATGCGCGGCTCAATCTGGGAGGTGGTCTGGTTGCGGGGCGGGTGCTGTGGCGCGGTGGGGGCCGCCGGTCAGCCGAGGGGTCCGGTCGCGCCGGCCCAGATGCGGTACGGGACGCTGTCGGCTCTCGTGCCGGCGATCCCCTCCAGCGGCAGCGGTTCGAGGCTCTTGGCCAGATCGATGCGGTAGACGACGACCGCCGTCGACACGGACTCGCCGGTGCCGACGTACCAGGCGGCGGTGTCCTTCTCGTTGGTGCCGGCCTTCCCGGCGGCGCCGGCGCCGGCGGTGGCGGGCGCGTCGGCCGGGTGGGCGCCGCGGAAGGAGTCGGTGAGGGCCTGGGTGACCTGTTCGGCCACACGGGGGTCGACGGCCCGGCGCCTGTCCGGGGTGTCCAGCGGCACGGCGGAGCCGTTGCGGGTGACGCGGCGCACCGAGAAGGGCTCGGTGTGCCGGCCCTCGGCGGCGAAGGTGGAGTAGCCGCTGGCCATGCGGATGGCGCTGGGTGTGGAGCTGCCCAGGGAGAGGTCGGGCACCTGCCGGCCGACGCTGGAGGGGAGCAGTCCGGCGGCCACGGCGGTCTCCTTCACCTTGTCCAGGCCGGTGTCCATGCCCAGTTGCATGAACGGCGTGTTCACGGACTCCGCGAGGGCCTTGCGCAGGGTGATCGGTCCCCAGGACTTCTTGTCGTCGTTGTGGGCGGCGACCTTGCGGCCGCTGCGGTCCCAGTAGGGGCCTTCCGGGGTGGTGACGGGCACGCCGTCGTCGCCGTCGTAGACGGACTCCGGGGATATCTGCGTGCGGGGCTCGTCGCGCCGCTTGACCACACCGTGTTCGAGGCCGGCCGCGTAGACGAACGGCAGGAACGCCGAACCGGCGGGGACGGTGGTGGCGTTGGACTCGTTGTAGCCCTGCTTGCGGTGGTCGGGTCCACCGTAGACGGCGAGGATCCGGCCGTCGGCGGCCACCGAGGCGGCGCCGTAGTGGGCGGTCCCCGCCGTGCCGGGGTCACTCTTCAGGGCCTTCTTGCGGGCGCCGGTGACGGCGTCGGTCAGGGCCTTCTCCCGTCGGCGGTCGAAGGTCGTGTAGATCTGGTAGCCGCCGAGGTCGAAGTCCTTGTCGGAGATGTCCGCCGCCTTCTTGGCGTACTGCGTGGCGAGTTCGACCAGGTAGTCGCTCTGCTGACCGGTGTCGTAGAGCGGGGCGGTCTTCAGCGGCTCGGGGAAGGTCCGGTAGGTGGCGCGCTCGGCCGGCGACAGCTTGCCTATCTTCACCATCCGGTCCAGGATCCAGGACCAGCGCTCCACGGCCCGCCGGTGGTTGGCGGGGCTGAGGGTGGGGTCGTACAGGCCGGCGCCCTTGAGCAGGGAGGCGAGGAAGGCGGCCTCGCCTGCGTTCAGCTTGCTGACGTCCTTGCCGTAGTACGCCTGGGACGCGCGCTGGATGCCGTAGGTCCCCCGGCCGAACCAGCTGGTGTTGAGGTACCCCTCGAGGATCTTGTCCTTGCTCATCTTGTTGTCGAGCTTGAGGGAGATCATCGCCTCGGTGAACTTGCGGCTGAGGGTGCGGTTCTGGCTCAGGTAGACGTTCTTGACGTACTGCTGGGTGATGGTGGAGCCGCCCTCGGTGTCACCGCTGCCCACGGTGCGCAGCAGGGCGCGCGTGATGCCCTTGGCGGAGATGCCCGGGTCGCTGTAGAAGCTCTCGTTCTCGGCCGCGAGCACCGCCCAGCGCACGTCCTCGGGTATGTCCTTCAGCGGCATCGCCTGCCGCTGGACCCAGCCGGTGCGGGCCATGGGCGTGCCGTCCGACCAGAAGTAGACGTTGTCCTGCTGGGTGGCGTAGCTGTTCAGGTTCTCCGGTATGTCGGTGGCGGCGTAGGCGACGGCCAGGAACAGCGCGGACAGGCCGGTGGCGGTCAGCCAGGCGCCCAGCCACTGCCGCCAGGAGGGCACCCAGCGGCGCCAGCCGGCGCGGCCGGGGCGCGGATAGGCCGGCTTCAGCCGGCGGGTGTACGGGGCGAGTCTGCGGGCATACGGTGCGAGCAGGCGGGTGAGCGGCGCGCACCGCGCGGCGACGACGGCGAGGAGGGGGGCGAGGCGGCCCTGGGGGGAGGGGGCCGCGTTCCTGCGGCGGTCGGCGCGGCCGCCGGTCACCGGCTGCTCGATGACGCGCAGTTGCATGGTGGCGTCCGCGGGCGGGGGCGGTTCCTGCGCCTCCAGCCGTACGGTCTTCAGCTGCATGGTGGCGTCCACCGGCAGCGGTTCCACCCTGAGCTGCATCGTGACGTCGGGCGCGGGTTCCTTCGGCGCCGGCTCCTGCTCGGACGTGACGTCCTCCCCCGGGTCGACGGCGGGAACGCCGCCCTCCGTCCGGCGTTGCCACTTCGGCGCCGCCCGGCGGCCGCGCGGCCTGCGGCCCTCCTCCGGCGCACCGGCCCCCTGGTCTGCCTCGGTCACGACTGCGTCTCCCTCCGCACTCCGTGTTGCTCGCACGGGTAGACACAGCTGCCGCTCAAGCGGCCGCCAGCCCCCTCACCCCCGGCCGCCTCGCGGCACTCGCGGTTCTCGCGGCAGTACAAAATTATCAGCGATCTTTTCAATTTCTCCGCACGGGAACTGGACAGAAACCGGCCCGACCGGAACAGGGATGCGCTACTCCCGCCCGTTCCCGCCCATTAACCTGTGCGTATGCCACGCTACGACTATCGCTGCCGAAGCTGCGGCGACACCTTCGAACTGAACCGTCCCATGGCGGAGTCGTCCGCCCCGGCGACCTGTCCCGCCGGTCACTCCGACACGGTCAAGCTGCTGTCCACGGTGTCCGTGGGCGGCACGGCGAGCGCGCCCGCCCCGCGGTCCGGCGGTCAGGCCGGCGGCGGGTGCTGCGGCGGAGGGTGCTGCGGCTGAGGTCGCCGCGGGTGCCGAGTCCGGGGCGCATCCCGCTACCGCCCGCCCGAGGCGCCCAGGAACTCGCGGACGATGCGCTCCCCCGCCAGCACCCCGCGCTCCGGCAGCGCGCCGATGTGCGGGGCCGTCCAGTCGCTTTCGGCCAGTTCGCCGTGGCCCGGGCGCCAGCCCCGGTCCACCGCCAGCAGCAGGTCCGCGTCGAGCAGCGAGTCGCCGGCGCCGAGCGTGAGGTCGGCGCCGGTACGGCGGGCCACCTCGCGGACGGCGGCGCTCTTGGTCAGCGGCCCGGGCACCGCGTACAACTTGCGGCCCTGCAGGGACACCGTCCAGCCGCGGTTGCCCGCCCACACGGCGAGTTCCTTCACCCAGTCGTCGGGGAGCAGTTCGCGCTCCACGACGAGATAGGCGAAGAGGTCCTCGGCGACGCGGTGCTTGCGCACCCACACCGGGTCGGCGGAGGTCAGCAGGTGCTCGCTCACCTCGGCGAGCGGCGCGCACTCGTCGGCCAGCCGCCCGGTGACCTGCCGGTGCCAGTCGCCGTCCGACACGCCGTCCACCAGCAGATGGCCGCCGTTGGCGCAGATCGCGTACGCCGGTGGCGGGCCCGGCAGGTTGATGCGCAGGTACTGCTTGCGCGTGCGGGTCGTGGCCGGCACGAACACCGCCGTGCCGGCCAGTTCGGTGAGCAGCCGGGCCGCGCTCTCCGTCATGTACGACAGCGGCCTGCTCTCGTGCACCTCCACGCACAGCAGCCGGGGCGCCCGGGCGTCCGGCATCGTCAGTGCCAGCGCCGCCGCCGAGTAGATGAGCGTGCGGTCGAGGTCGCTCGCCACCATCACCGGCATCAGACCGCCACCGCCCTGCCGTCGGCGCCGGTCGCCCCGCGCGTGAACCTCGGGTGGATCAGGCCGACGCAGGTGTACGGCAGTTCGCCGACCTCCTCGACGGGGACCCCCCGCTGCTCGGCCAGCAGGCGCACGTGGTCGAGGTCCGCCCCGGCACCGGCCCGGGCCAGGATCTTCCACGGCACCCGGCGCAGCAGCACCCGGGTGGTCTCGCCGACGCCGGGCTTGACGAGGTTGACGTCGTGGATGCCGTACTCCTCGCTGATGCGCTCGACGGCCGCCCAGCCCTCCCAGGTGGGGGTGCGGTCACCGCTCAGCAGCTCCTTGACCGCCGTGTCCACCGTGTCCGCCACCTCCGCGAAGCGCGCCGAGACGGCGTCGAGGAAGACCGACGAGACGTCGGCGCCGGCGAGTTCGCGGTAGAACTTCGCGCCGTGGAAGTCGTACGGACCCACCAGGTCCGCGCGCAGCACGGTGCGGGAGACCAGGCCCGAGACCGTGGAGTTGAGGCAGGCGGAGGGGATGAGGAAGTCCTCCCGGGTGCCGTAGGTGCGCACGCACGAGCCGGGGTCGGCCAGCACCGCGATCTCCGGGTGGAATCCGCTGACGCCGTCCGACTTCTCGAACTCCTCGACGGCCGCCGTCAGTTCCCGGGAGATGGCGCCCTTGCCGGTCCAGCCGTCGACGAAGACGACGTCCGCCGGGTCGTACCGCTTCGCCAGCCAGCGCAGGGCGTTGGCGTCGATGCCGCGGCCGCGCACGATGGAGACGGCGTAGTGCGGCAGGTCCAGCTCGTGCCGGTGGCGGGCCCAGCGGCGCATCAGGACACCGACCGGCGTGCCGGCACGGGCCAGGGAGACCAGGACGGGGCGCGGGCCCCGCTCGGCGAGGACCGTCTCGGTGACGACGCCCACGGCCCGGGCGATGCGGGCGGCGGACGCCCGGAGCGCCGTGTGGAAGAGCTCCTGGTACTGCTCGCTGGGCTGGTACTCCACCGGCAGCGACTCGGCGTAGTGCGCGCCGCCGCTCTGGATGGCCTCCTCCCGCTCCTCGGTCGGCGCCTCCAGGGTGACGTCCGAGAGGTCCTGCAGCAGCCAGCCGACCTCCTCGGGCGCGTACGAGGAGAAGGCGGGGCCGCGAAGGGGCTCGGGCAGCATGGCGGGCCTTTCGGGGGCGGGCTGTGGAGCGGGAAGGTACGACGGTACGACCGCGAGTACGACGTGCGGGGTGTGCGCGGAGAGCCGGGCCAGCAGGCCGTCGGGCGCGTGGAGTTCCGGGGTGTCCGCGGTCGAGTCGACGACGGCGACGACGGTGTCGAAGCCGGCGCCGGCGACGTTGTAGGCGTAGCGCTCGCCGGGGCCGTCGGCGGGACGGTCGTGTGCCGGGAAGACGAGGCGGGTGCGGATCGCGTAGCCGGGCTCGTCGACCGCGAGGACGGGCGAGCGGGTGGTGGTGGAGCAGCGCACCTCGGCGCCGACCAGTTGCTCCAGCTCGCGGGCCAGACGCAGCGGCGCGTACATCAGCTCCTCGCAGCCGAGGACCAGCACGCGGCGGGCGCCGGCGGGCAGCGACTCGGCGACCTGCGCGGCCATGGCGGGCAGGGCGCTCTCCAGGCGCACCCGGTGCGCCGGGGTGAAACCGTGCCGTCCGCCGTCGGGCACCCCTCGGGGCCAGCGCAGCTCCAGGCGGACGGCGCGGCGTGCCCGCTGCCCGCGGGGGGAGGCCGGCCCGGGCCGGCCTGCCCCCGCGGGTTCGGCCGGCCGCTGCCGCGGTGGGACGCCCGCCCGCTCGTGGCGCGCGACCAGCTCCTGCCCCTTGGCCAGGACGTCCTCCGGCAGGCGCACCGTGCCCGAGGCCGCCGCCACCAGGTCGACGCGCGCACCGATCTCCCGGGCGAAGTCCGCGAGGCGGTCCGCGTCGGCGGCCGAGCGCATGTCGACCAGCGCGACCACCACGTACCGCTTGCGCGGATGGCGCGCATGCAGGTCGCGGATCGTGTTCAGCACCGTGTTGCCGGTGGAGAACTCGTCGTCGACGAGGACCAGCGGCCCGTCCCCGCCGAGCAGCGCCGGATCCTCCGGCAGCAGCAGGTGCGAGGTGGCGTGCGAGTGGGACTCCTCGAAGCCGCCCGCCGGCGCGACCCCGGGCACCGGGCGGCGGGTGGAGTGCAGGTACGGGGCGACGGCCAGGCCGTCGGCGACCGAGTGGCCGAGGCCGGTGGCGGTCTCGGCGTAGCCGACGACGACGGCCCTGCCCGCCTCCTCGGCGCCCAGCAGGTCGCGCACCCGGCGGCCGAGGGCGACCCCGTGCCCGTACACCACGGACGGCGACTGCGGTACGTGCTTGCCGAGCACGTTCGACACCAGCAGGTGCGCCCGCTTGGGGTTGCGGCGCAGCGCAAGTCCCAGCAGGCCCGTCAGCGCCGCGTCGCCCTCCAGCTCGACCCCGAGCCGCTCGGCGACCCAGGTACCGGTCCAGACGCCGTTCTTCACTGCTTTGTTCATGCGTTCCCTGTAGGTGAGGGTGGTCGGCCGGGGACCCGGCGGTCAGCCGGTCGCCCCGGCGGCGAGCAGCTCCACGAAGCCGACGTCCTCGCGGGCGACGCCGAAGACCTCGGCGCGCAGCAGGGTCCGCTCGGCCCAGGCGCGGTGCGGCTTCACCTCGTTCATCTTGTTGGTGTAGGCCGACCGGAGCACACCCCCGCCGCCGCGTTCCGGCCGCAGGATGTCCTGGGCGTCACTGAACTCCTCGTGACTGACCACTGACAGCGCGTGCACGGGCAGTACGTGCGAGGGGTGGATGCAGGTCTTGCCCAGCAGGCCATTGGCCTGGTCGAGGGTGATCTCCCGCAGCAGCCCGTCCATGGCGTGCTCGATCAGCTTCTCGCGCAGCTCCGCCGCCTGGACCTGAAGGAAGGGGCTCTGCCGCAGCTGCGGCTTGAACATGCGCTCCTGGACCCGGAAGTACTCCCACACCGGGCCGGTGACCGTGAACCCGGTGCCGTCGGCCCGGCCCAGCATGTTCACCACGTCGGCGATCACGGAGGCGACGACCTGCACGTCGTAGGCGGTCATGTCCGGGGCGCGGCGCAGCCCGTAGGAGGAGCAGAAGTCCGTGACGCCCAGGCGCAGCGCGAGCACCCGCTCACGGTGCTTGTCGACGGCGCGGAAGATGCCCTCCAGGGTCTCCACGCGCGACTCCCGGTACAGCAGCTCCGGCGACTCCAGGACCGGCATGGCGAACAGTCGCCGTCCGCTCGCCGCCTCGGCGCCGTGCAGCGCCTCCAGGAAGGGGACGCCGCGTTCCTCGGTGAACTTCGGCAGGACGAAGCCCGACAGCAGCCGGACGGCGGGGCCGAGGCGCCGCACCAGGTCGGGGATCTGCTCGGGGGTGCGGACCCGGACGAACAGCAGCGGCAGGTCCGCTTCCGGGACCCCGGCCAGGTCCGCGAGCTGGCGGACCAGGTTCTCCTCGCCCGCCACGACGTCCGCGTCGTCGATGGAGTCCTCCAGGCACAGCACCATCGACACCACACCGCGCCCGGCCTGCTTGAGGATGTCGCCCGCGAGCCGCTCACGCGTCGCGGGACTGTAGAGCGTGGCGCCCAGGGCGGCGGAGAGCAGCCGGGCCGGGGAGTCGGCGGTGAACCCGCACGGCTCCTGGTGGAAGAGGCGCTGTCGCACCTCTGGGGCGATGTGCCCGAAATGACGCATGGAGCTCCCTCGGGGAGACAAGAAGGGGCCGGTGAAGAAGGACGAAAAGGTGGCCGGTAATAGTACGTACGAATCCATGTCGCAGGTTCCCGACCGGTCTGACCATCTGATGACCCCACTATGACGGCGCTCATGCGAAGCCCGGCTACCGGGCGCGGAACCGCGCACCCCGCATTGTCGTGAGCAGGACCGAGAAGGCAGGATGACGGCATGACGCACGCCATGCTGAAGGGGTCGAACGTCCCGGTCGAGGCCACCACGGTGCGCGCCGTGCTGCGCTGGACCCCCGGTCAGGGAGTCCCGGACGTCGACGCCTCGGCGCTGCTGCTCGCAGCCGACGGCCGGGTGCGCTCGGACGAGGACTTCGTCTTCTACAACCAGCCCCGGCATCCCTCGGGGAAGGTGTGGCGGCTGGGGAAGAAGCGGATCGCCGAGGGGCTGACCGACACGATCCAGACGGACCTCGCCGGCGTCGAGTCCGGGGTCAGCCGGATCCTGCTGGTCGCCTCAGCAGACGGTGCCGCCTTCGACCAGGTCCGTGAGCTGCGCATCGCCGTGCACGACGCGGCCGTCCCGGACGCGGAGCCGTTGGCGTACTTCGACGTCAAACCGGAGACGGGGCGCGAGACGGCGCTGATCTGCGGCGAACTGTACCGCAGGGGCGACGGCTGGAAGTTCCGGGCCCTCGGCGAGGGCTACTCGAACGGGCTGGAGGGGCTCGCGACCGACTTCGGCATCTCGGTGGAGGAGTCGGAGGAGTTCCAGCAGCCGGAGTCCGGGCCGTCCACGGCCGCCCCCGCACCGGCCGCCCCGGCGTCCACGGCCGCGACGGCCGCGCAGCCGCTGCCTCCGGAGCAGCCGACGTACGGCTATCCCCTGGCACAGCCCGCGGCGCCCCAGCCGGCGTACGGATATCCGCAGCCGGCCGCCGCGTCGACCGCGTACGGGTATCCGCAGGCACCGCCGCCGACCGCGGCCGCGCCGTCCGGGTACGGGTATCCGCCGGTGGCGGCCACCGCCCCCGACCCGGACTTCCGTCTGCCGCCGCAGGGACCGCAGTTCATCGGGCGGTAGCCGGACAGCCGCGCGGCCAGGGCCCGTCGCATCGGGTCCTCGTCGCCGAGGGCTGTCCGGTGATCCCCGGTGGGCGCACGACGACAGCCACGGCACCTCGCCGTTACGGGTCAGCCCTCAGGCCTTCGTCTTGTAGCCGCGCCCCCACTGCAGTCCCCACCCGTACAGCCGGTCCAGTTCCGCCTGGAAACCGTAGACGAACTTCACCTCGCGGCGGACGACGATCTCGCCCTTCACGTTCTCGATCAGCACGACCGCGCACGAGCGTGCCTGCGGATGCCGCTCGTCGAGACCGATCTCGATGCGCGGGCCGCTGCTCGGGTACAGCGTCACGACGGCGTGGGTACGGTCGAAGGCCGGCGTCTGGTCGTAGATGTAGACGAAGACCAGCAGCCGTTTGATGGCGTCCCGGTGGTCGAGGTTGACGTACATCGTCTCACCGGAGCCCGAGCCGAACCGGTCGTCGCCGCTGAGTTTGACGTACGGTGCCGCGTTCACGTCGCCGAAGAAGCCGCCGAGCGGCTGGACGACCCCCTTGGTGCCGTCGGCCAGCTCGTACAGGCAGCCGAGGTCGAGGTCGACGTTGACCATGCTCTGGCTGTGACCGATCACCTCCGGCGGCCTCAACGCCCTGAGGGGGTGCCGCAGCAGACTCTCCCGCGTGGGACCGCCGATGTCGGAGGTCCGCATGCGCCAGGCCAGGTTCACGCGCAGGTGCCCGCTGGCCGCGCCCTGCTTGGTCAGCGACACTTGGTGGTGTCGCTTGGTGAGCTCGATGGAGTTGCTCGCGGCGCTGCCCGAGTCGAAGTCGGCCGCGCGTCCGTTCAGTAGACCGTCGAAGAGCCCCATGTCCCGATCCCGCCCCCAGTTCCCGCCTCGGACCAAGCCGCGGGGCGGCCCGAGGACCCGGCTCGGCTCACCGTCGTCCTCACCCGGCCGCCCCGCTCAGAGCGTTCCTCACCCGGAGGGCTGTCACACCCCGGAGGAGATTTCCGTCCTCTCGTCCGAGCCCTCGCCCTTCTCCGCGGCCGCCGCGAGCGCGCGGTTGCGGCGGACGGAGGATCCGAAGGACCAGGCGATCAGGACCACACCGACCAGGCCGGTGATCACCTCGTTGATCTGGTACCGGATGGTGACCATGAGGATCACGGCGAGCGCGCCGATCGCGTAGTGCGCGCCGTGCTCCAGGTAGACGTAGTCGTCGAGGGTGCCCTGGCGGACCAGGTAGACCGTGAGCGACCGCACGTACATGGCGCCGATGCCCAGGCCGAGGGCCATCAGGACGATGTCGTTCGTGATGGCGAAGGCGCCGATCACCCCGTCGAAGGAGAAGGAGGCGTCCAGGACCTCGAGGTAGAGGAACATGAAGAACGCGGCCTTGCCGGCGAGCATGACCGCCGATCGCTGCCTGCCGCTGCGCGCGGCTTCCTCCTCCGCCTCGTGCTCGCGTTCCTCCTCTTCCTCCAGCTTGTCCTCGAAGTAGCCGGACAGGCCACCGACGACCATGTAGGTGATCAGGCCGGCGATACCGGCGATCAGCACCGTCTGTGCCTTGTCGACGTGTGCGCCGCCGTGCTGGTGGGCTTGGGTGGCGAAGGTGAAGGAAGTGATCAGCAGGACGATCAGCGCGATGCAGACCGACAGCATGTCGACCTTGCCGAGCTTGGCCAGCGGGCGCTCCAGCCACGCCAGCCACTTGATGTCCCGGTCCTCGAAGATGAAGTCCAGGAAGATCATCAGCAGGAACATGCCACCGAACGCGGCGATCGCCGGGTGGGCGTCGGTCACCAGTTCCTGGTAGCGGTCCTTGTTGTTCAGCGCCAGGTCGACGGCCTCGACGGGGCCCATCTTGGCGCTGATGGCGACGATCACGACCGGGAAGACCAGCCGCATGCCGAAGACGGCGATGAGCACGCCGACGGTGAGGAAGATCTTCTGCCAGAAGGCACTCATCTTCTTCAGGATTCCGGCGTTGACCACCGCGTTGTCGAACGACAGCGAGATCTCGAGGACGGACAGGATGGCCACGATGCCGAAAGCGGTCCACCCCCCGTAGAAGACCGCCGCGACCAGGCCGAGCGCGGTGACCGCGAACGACCAGCCGAAGGTTTTCAGAAGCACTGGCTACCCCATCGTGTGTTGGGGGCCCTCCCCAGACGGTGTCTGGGGGAGGGTTTCCCCCGCGCCGCACTCGGCTTTACGAAACGTTGACTCCAAAGTCTAGAGCGATGCCACGGAGACCGGACGCGTACCCCTGTCCCACGGCTCGGAACTTCCATTCGCCCTGGTACCGGTAGAGCTCACCGAAGATCATGGCGGTCTCCGTGCCGGCGTCCTCACTGAGGTCGTAGCGCGCGAGCTCCTGGCCGTCGGCCTGGTTGACCACGCGGATGAAGGCGTTGCTGACCTGCCCGAAGGTCTGGTTGCGTTCGTCGGCCAGGTGGATGGAGACGGGGAAGATGATCTTGTCGCACTGGACCGGCACCCTGGTGAGGTCCACCAGGATCGACTCGTCGTCGCCCTCGCCCTCACCGGTGAGGTTGTCACCGGTGTGCTCCACGGACCCGTCCGGACTCTTGAGCTGGTTGTAGAAGACGAACCACTCGTCGCCCAGCACCCGGCCGCCGCTGCACAGCAGCGCGCTGGCGTCCAGGTCGAAGGGGGCTCCGGTGGTGGAGCGCGCGTCCCAGCCGAGCCCGATCATGACGTTGGTCAGGTTGGGTGCGGCCTTGGACAGGGAGACGTTGCCCCCCTTGGCGAGCGTGACGCCCATGATGCTGGTCCTCCCCGTAGTGATTCTCTGGTTGTCCTGCACGTCCGGCGCCGCACGCAAACCGTGCGACGCCGGACGACTGCCGGGGCGTGCCACGCCCCGGGAGGTGCTGGGGAACTCTCAGACGTTGACGCCGAAGTCCTGGGCGATGCCGCGCAGGCCGGAGGCGTAGCCCTGGCCGATGGCACGGAACTTCCACTCCGCGCCGTGGCGGTACAGCTCGCCGAAGACCATCGCGGTCTCGGTGGAGGCGTCCTCGCTCAGGTCGTAGCGTGCGATCTCCTGCTGGTTGGCCTGGTTGACGACGCGGATGAACGCGTTGCGGACCTGGCCGAAGGACTGCTGACGGTTCTCGGCGTCGTAGATGGAGACCGGGAAGACGATCTTCTCGACGTCCGCCGGCACACCCGCGAGGTCGACCTTGATCTGCTCGTCGTCGCCCTCGCCCTCACCGGTGAGGTTGTCACCGGTGTGCTCCACGGAGCCGTCCGGGCTCTTGAGGTTGTTGAAGAAGACGAAGTGCTGGTCGCTGGCGACCTTGCCGGACGAGTTCAGCAGCAGCGCGCTGGCGTCCAGGTCGAAGTCGGTGCCGGTCGTGGTGCGCACGTCCCACCCCAGACCGACGATGACGGCGGTCAGGCCCGGGGCCTCCTTCGTCAGCGATACGTTGCCGCCCTTGCTGAGGCTGACTCCCACGAGTCCTCCATTGGTGTCCGGGGGCGGGGAGCCCCGTCGTGCATCGGATATGGGATCAACGTGACGATCCTAGTGACGGGTTCCCGCCGCCCGCAGGCCCTGAAGCCGACAGATCTAGAGGGTGTCGAGGGCCTTCACGTACGCGTCGAGGTCACGCGCGTCGAGCAGGGCGTTGACCACGGTCCAGCGCACGACGCCCTCCTTGTCGATAATGAAGGTGCCGCGCACGGCGCAGCCCTTGTCCTCGTCGAGGACGCCGTAGGCGCGGGAGACCTCGCCGTGCGGCCAGAAGTCGCTGAGCAGCGGGTACTCCAAGCCCTCCTGCTCGGCGAAGACCCGCAGGGTGTGGATGGAGTCGTTGGAGACGGCGAGCAGCTGGGTGTCGTCGTTGACGAACTTCGGCAGGTTGTCGCGCAGCGCGCACAGCTCGCCGGTGCACACTCCGGTGAAGGCGAACGGGTAGAAGAGCAGCACCACGTTCTTCTCGCCGCGGAAGTCGGACAGCCGCACGGTCCGGCCGTGGTTGTCCTTCACCTCGAAGTCGGGGGCCTTGTCGCCTACCTGGATAGCCATGTCCTGCATCCCTTCGATGGGGCTGTTCGGGTGGCAACACCCTACGCAGCGACCACCGCGGGCCGTCGGACGGGCCGGCGCGGCGCCGGCCCGTCCGAAACGCCCCGTGCCCTACGGGCCCGGGGCGGGGGCTACGCAGCCGTTCGGGCCGAGACGGGGGTCCGGGGGCGCGGGGCCCCGGCAACGGACCGCACCGCTCGGCGAACGCTCACTTCTTCGACTTCGCGGCCTTCGGCGTCGCCAGCCGGCTGCCGCTCCAGTCCTTGCCGACGCTGACGCTCTTGCTGGCCGTCAGACCCGCCGTCGTCGCGGCTTCCGAGATGTCGCTCGGCTCCACGTACCCCGATCGGCCGGTCTTCGGCGTCAGGAGCAGGATCGCGCCGCCCTCTTCGATGTACGTGGTGGCGTCCACCAGCGCATCGGTCAGGTCGCCGTCGTCGTCGCGGAACCACAGCACCACGGCGTCGGCCACGTCGTCGTAGTCCTCGTCGACGAGCTCGCTGCCGACGGCGTCCTCGATGGCCTCGCGGAGCTCCTCGTCGACGTCGTCGTCGTAGCCGATCTCCTGGACCACCTGCCCGGGCTGGAAGCCCAGCCTGACGGCCGGGTTAGTCCGCTCCTCCGCGTGGTCCGCGGTCGCGCTCACGGGTTGCCTCCTGATGATGTTGCGAGATAGGTCTTCAGCCACGCGCGTGCGCGAAGCATTGGCCGTAGTCCACACGGGCGGGCCGGATCGCGCAAGTACCCGGCGGTTCAGACCGCCGAAACGGTGACGATCCCGGCTGTGTCGCCGCAACTCCTGACACCGTAGCGCGACTGCGGGTGACGCACACCACACCCTTCTGCCCGATTTGCCAGATTCGGAACCATGGACGGCCGGGCCTTTGGTCCCGAGTACCCCGATCACCTCTCGGTAGAGATGACTTTGCCCTCCCCGAGGTAGACGATGGGGACCGGTGCAGGCACAGGCAGAAAACCCAGGAAATTCCTGGGCAACATATCAGAATTGTCGCCCTCTGACAGGTAAGGAACAGCGTGGCTTCCGGATCCGATCGAAACCCGATCATCATTGGCGGCCTTCCGAGTCAGGTTCCTGACTTTGACCCCGAGGAGACCCAGGAGTGGCTGGACTCGCTCGACGCCGCGGTCGACGAGCGAGGCCGCGAGCGGGCCCGCTACCTCATGCTCCGGCTGATCGAGCGGGCCCGCGAGAAGCGCGTCGCCGTGCCCGAGATGCGCAGCACGGACTACGTCAACACGATCCCCACCAAGAGCGAGCCGTTCTTCCCCGGTAACGAGGAGATCGAGCGCAGGATCCTCAACGCCACCCGCTGGAACGCCGCGGTGATGGTCTCCCGCGCCCAGCGCCCCGGCATCGGCGTCGGCGGCCACATCGCCACCTTCGCGTCCTCCGCCTCGCTCTACGACGTCGGCTTCAACCACTTCTTCCGCGGCAAGGACGAGGGCGACGGCGGCGACCAGGTCTTCTTCCAGGGCCACGCCTCCCCGGGCATCTACGCCCGCGCGTACCTGCTGGACCGGCTGTCCGAGCAGCACCTGGACGGCTTCCGCCAGGAGAAGTCCAAGGCCCCCTACGCCCTCTCCAGCTATCCGCACCCGCGTTCGATGCCGGACTTCTGGGAGTTCCCGACGGTCTCCATGGGCCTCGGCGCGATCGGCGCGATCTACCAGGCCCGGATCAACCGCTACATGCAGGCCCGGGGCATCGCCGACACCTCGAAGTCGCACGTGTGGGCCTTCCTCGGCGACGGCGAGATGGACGAGCCGGAGTCGCTCGGCCAGCTGTCCCTCGCGGCCCGCGAGGGCCTGGACAACCTGACGTTCGTCGTCAACTGCAACCTGCAGCGCCTGGACGGCCCGGTACGCGGCAACGGCAAGATCATCCAGGAGCTGGAGTCCGTCTTCCGGGGCGCCGGCTGGAACGTGATCAAGCTGATCTGGGACCGCACCTGGGATCCGCTGCTCGCCCAGGACCGGGACGGGATCCTGGTCAACAAGATGAACACCACGCCGGACGGCCAGTTCCAGACGTACGCGACCGAGTCCGGCGCGTACATCCGCGAGCACTTCTTCGGCGACGACCACCGCCTGCGCGCCATGGTCGAGAACATGACCGACGACCAGATCCTGCACCTGGGCCGCGGCGGCCACGACCACCGCAAGATCTACGCGGCCTTCAAGGCGGCCGTGGAGCACAAGGGCCAGCCGACGGTCATCCTGGCCAAGACCGTCAAGGGCTGGACGTTGGGCCCGAACTTCGAGGGCCGCAACGCCACCCACCAGATGAAGAAGCTGACGGTCGACGACCTCAAGCGCTTCCGCGACCGCCTGCACCTGCCGATCTCCGACAAGGCCCTGGAGTCCGGCCCGCCGCCGTACTACCACCCGGGCCGCGACTCGGAGGAGATCCAGTACATGCACGACCGCCGCAGGGGCTGCGGCGGCTACGTGCCCACCCGGGTGGTGCGCTCCAAGCCGCTCCCGCTGCCGGACGACACGGCGTACGCGGGGGTCAAGCGGGGCTCCGGCCAGCAGGCCATCGCGACGACGATGGCGTTCGTCCGGCTGCTGAAGGACCTCATGCGGGACAAGGAGTTCGGCCGGCGGTTCGTGCTGATCGCGCCCGACGAGTACCGCACGTTCGGCATGGACTCCTTCTTCCCGAGCGCGAAGATCTACAGCCCGCTCGGCCAGCAGTACGAGTCCGTCGACCGTGACCTGCTGCTCGCGTACAAGGAGTCGCCGACCGGGCAGATGCTGCACGACGGCATCTCGGAGGCGGGCTGCACGGCCTCGCTCATCGCGGCGGGCTCGGCCTACGCCACGCACGGCGAGCCGCTGATCCCGGTCTACGTCTTCTATTCCATGTTCGGTTTCCAGCGCACCGGCGACCAGTTCTGGCAGATGGCGGACCAGTTGGCGCGCGGGTTCGTGCTGGGCGCGACCGCCGGCCGCACCACGCTCACCGGCGAGGGCCTGCAGCACGCGGACGGCCACTCGCAGCTGCTCGCCTCGACCAACCCGGCCTGTGTGGCGTACGACCCGGCGTACGCGTACGAGATCGCGCACATCGTGCGGGACGGACTGCGCCGGATGTACGGCGGCTCCGAGGAGCACCCGCACGGCGAGGACGTCTTCTACTACCTCACCGTCTACAACGAGCCCATCCAGCAGCCGGCGGAGCCGCAGGACGTGGATGTCGAGGGCATCCTCAAGGGCGTCCACCGCCTGCGCGCCGGCACCTCCGGCGCGGTGCCGGCGCAGATCATGGCGTCCGGCGTGGCGGTGCCGTGGGCGCTCGAGGCGCAGCGGATCCTCGCCGAGGAGTGGAACGTCAGGGCGGACGTCTGGTCGGCGACCTCCTGGAACGAGCTGCGCCGTGAGGCCGTCGCGTGCGAGGAGTACAACCTGCTGCATCCCGAGGAGGAGCAGCGGGTGCCGTACGTGACGCGGAAGCTCAGTGCGGCCGAGGGCCCGTTCGTGGCGGTGTCCGACTGGATGCGGTCGGTGCCGGACCAGATCGCGCGCTGGGTGCCGGGCACGTACCAGTCGCTGGGCGCCGACGGCTTCGGCTTCGCGGACACCCGCGGGGCCGCCCGGCGGTTCTTCCACATCGACGCGCAGTCGATCGTGGTGGCCGTGCTGACGGAGCTGGCGCGCGAGCAGAAGGTGGACCGGTCGGTGCTGAAACAGGCCGTCGACCGCTACCGGCTGCTCGACGTCTCGGCGGCCGACCCGGGTACGGCGGGCGGCGACGCCTAGGCCTGTCCGATAGGCCTGTCCGACCATTCGCGTCGTCGCCCGCAGGGCGGCCGCGCGGCGTCAGGTGTGTGCTCTCGGCGTGCCGGCCCCGGACCCGCGTACTGGACGTACGTGGGTCCGGGGCCGGTGCGGCGAGAGGGGGTCCCCCTGCTCGAGCCGGGCCGAGAGCTTGGGGAGGGTGCATGGCGTCGCGCGGCAGACGGGAATTGCCGGACAGGCCTTAGCGGACCTGCGCACACAGGGGGCGGCCGGCCGGAAGGTCCGCCGCCCCTTTCGCGTGTGGGTGTCCCTTCGGTGCGGCCGTGTCCCGGCGTGAACCCGCCGGGACACGGCCGCACCGGGCGCTCGCGGTGACGTCCGCCGCCGCCTGCGGCGCGCCGATCGTGGACGGCGGGCCGAACCGGCTGACGTCCGCCCGCACGGCCGTGGGTGGCGGGGCGGGGCAACCGGCGATCGCGGGGGCGATCCCGATGACGCCGGGCGTCGCGCGGTCCGGCCGGTTCCGTGGTCCCGTCCGGCCACGTGAACCGGGGTGCCCCGTGCGCCGCGCCCTGAGCCGCCGTCACCGACTTCCCGAACCCCGGGAGGGGCCGCACTCTCCGCCGTCCTGTGGTGCGGATACCCCCGGACCGGCGCGCCATCCTCCCCCTGCCGGGGCCCTTCCCACGCCGGGTGCCGCTGCCTGCGCGCTGCCCCCCTCCAGCAGCGCGCCGCAGCCGGCCGCCCCCATGCCCTGCGGAGGACTTGACCCACTGTGACCTGTGGCGCGTGCCGAAGGCGAGCGATCTTGAGCGGAGTCACCCTGATGAGCGAATCCCGGGCGCGACGGACCGTCAGATGTGGCCGACGCCCGCGCCGGCCTCGGCGTTCACCCCGCGCTTGGTGAGCAGCGCGACCAGGACGGCCACGGCCGCGACCCCGGCGGCGACGAGGGAAGCGAGGCTCATCCCGGAGATGAACGTGTCGTGCGCGACGGACGTGATCTGCGCGGCGACCTGTTCGGGCATGCCCTTGGGCACCGGGGCCACACCGACCTGCACCGCCTCGGACGCCTGGTCGAGCTGCGCCGGGGTGAGCGGCGGCAGCTTGGCGTCGGCCCAGTTGCCGGCGAGGTCGTTGTCCACCTTCGAGGCCATCACGGCGCCCAGGACGGCCGTGCCGAGGCTGCCGCCGATCTGCATCGCGGCCTGCTGGAGACCGCCGGCCACACCGGACAGTTCCAGGGGCGCGTTGCCGACGATGACCTCGGTGGCGCCGACCATGACGGGCGCGAGGCCCAGACCCAGCACGGCGAACCACAGCGACATGGTGGCGCTGGAGGTGTCCACCTCCAGCGTGGACATCCCGTACATGGCGATCGCGGTGGCCGCCATGCCGCCGGCCAGCGGGACGCGCGGGCCGAGCTTGGTGATCAGCACGCCCGCGAGCGGGGAGCCGACGATCATCATGCCGGTGAGCGGCAGCAGGTGCAGGCCGGCGTCGATGGGGCTCATGCCGTGCACGTTCTGCAGGTAGAAGGTGACGAAGAACAGGCCGCCCATGAAGGCGATGGCCATGAGGACCATCAGGACCACGCCCGCCGACAGCGGGACGGAGCGGAACAGCCCCAGTGGGATCAGGGGCTCCTTCACCTTGGTCTCCCAGAACGCGAACAGCGCGAAGCCGAGGGCGGCGGCGCCGATGTAGGACCAGGTCCAGCTGTCGCCCCAGCCCCACGACGGGGCCTTGATGAGCGCCCACACCAGGCAGAACATCGCGGCCGACAGCAGCACGATGCCGAGGATGTCGAAGGAGCGCGGCGCGTTCTCCGCCCGGTGGTCGAGCAGGATGAGCGCGCCCAGGACCAGGGCGAGCAGGCCGACCGGCACGTTGATGAAGAACACGGACTGCCAGTTGACGTGCTCGACCAGGACGCCGCCGAGGATGGGGCCGCCCGCGGTCGAGGCGCCGATGACCATGCCCCAGATGCCGATGGCCATGTTGAGCTTCTCGGCCGGGAAGGTGGCCCGCAGCAGTCCGAGCGCGGCGGGCATCAGCAGCGCGCCGAACAGACCCTGGAAGACCCGGAAGGTGACGACCATCGCGATGCTGTGGGACAGGCCGATGGCCCCGGAGGCGGCGGCGAAGCCGGTCACACCGATGAGGAAGGTCTGCCGGTGCCCGAAGCGGTCGCCGAGCTTGCCCGCGGTGATCAGGCAGACCGCGAGGGCGAGGAAGTAGGCGTTGGTGATCCACTGGACGTCGGCGAAGCTCGCGCCGAGGTCCTTGGCGATCGCCGGGTTCGCGATGGCCACGATGGTGCCGTCCAGGGCCACCATCATGACCCCTACGGCGACAGTGATGAGAGTGAACCAGGGGTGCCCGCGCAGTCCCCTGGCCGGCGCCGGGTCCGGCGGGCCCGAGGGCGCCTTGCCTCCCGGGCCGGTCGAATCGACGGTGGTCTGACTAGTCATACTTCAAGGCTAATGACAGCGACTGACAGTTGACAAAGCGGGTCACGTGTCGGTCACTGACATGTCGTACCCCTATAGTCTGAATTGGGGAAGCGGTTCACCTGGGGGGAACAGGCACGGCCCCGGAAGGTGCGGAGAGAGTTGAGCAAGACGGCGGCTGCCGCCGAGGCCGGGGCGGCGCCACGCCCGGGTCTGCGCGAGCTGAAGAAGAGGCGCACCCGGGACGCGCTCCTGCGGGTCGCGCTGGAACTCTTCACCACCAAGGGCTACGAGGGCACCACCGTCGACGAGATCGCCGAGGCCGTCGAGGTCTCGCAGCGCACCTTCTTCCGCTACTTCGCCGGCAAGGAGGACGCCGCGTTCGCCGTCCAGGACATGGTGGAGGCCCACTTCGTCCGGTCGCTGAGCGCCCGGCCGCCCGGGGAGGCCCCGATGGAGGCGCTCCGCCGGGCCGTCCTGGAGAGCTGGGACACCATCGGTGACGCCGTCGCGGCGGTCGTCCCGCTCGAGCTGTACCTGCGCATGTTCCGGCTGATCGAGTCGACGCCCGTCCTGCTGGCCGCGCATCTGCGCCGGTCCGCGGAGACGGAGGAGCGGATCGCGTGCCTGCTCGCGCAGCGGGAGGGCCTGGACGTGGACGCCGACCCGCGACCGCGGCTGGCGGTGGCCGCCTTCGGCGGGGTGATGCGGGTGACGGGGCGTCAGTGGAGCTGCGGCGACGACGTGAGCCTGGAGGCCATGCGGGCCCTGACGGCCGCCCACCTCGACCAGATGGGCCCCGCGCTGACCGGGAACTGGCGCACCCACGACCGCACTTGAACCGGCGTACGAACAGAGGTCCTTGAACCGGCGTGCGGACCGGAGCCCCGATCGCGCCGTTCAAAACGTGATCCCCGTCACTCGATTGACGCGAGACCCTCTCGTTCTCCTAGTGTGTCCTTTCAGTGACTTCCTTCGACACCTCCCCGCAACTCAACGTCTGGCGTGCCCTGCTCGCCCTGGCCGTGGTCTTCGTGATGCTGGCGACCACGGGCTGGACCGCCCTGCGCAGCCACCCGGGGACCAACGCGCTCGGTGCCTCGGTGACCGCCTGGGAGCACGGGCACCTGCGCGGCCACCGGCTGCCGGACGTGGACGCCCCACCCGCGAGGCTCACCCGCTTCTTCGCGTCCCTCACCGCGCACGACCGCAACCGGCTCGCCCGCCGCTACCCGCTCGCGGTCGGCAACATGAACGGCGCTCCCGTCGAACTGCGGTACCGGGCGAACCGCGTGGCGCTGCGGCAGGCCCGCACGGCCGAGCTCGAACGCATGCACGACAGCCGGCTCACCGCCGCCGGGCAGCGGGACGCGGGCCGCCGCATGCACCGCTTCACGGCGCTGATGGCCGGCGGCCGGCAGATCCTCGCCTTCGACCCGCAGGGCTCCGGCCGGGTCGCTGAGGTGTTCGGCGATCTGACGAAGGCCGAGCGGGTCTCCGTCGTCGTGCCCGGCGTCGACACCGACGTGCTCACCTTCCAGCGGACCAGCCGCCCGTACTCCGCGCCGGCCGGGATGGCGAAGGCGCTCCACACGGCCGAGCGCACGGCGAGCCCGGCGACCCGCACCGCCGTGATCGCCTGGGCCGACTACACCGCGCCCAGCGGCCTCGGCGTGGACGCGGCCACGGCCATGCGCGCCGAGGAGGGCGCGGTCCGGCTGAACGCGCTGGTGAGGGCACTGCCCGGCCGCGGCCCGGTCTCGCTGTTCTGCCACAGCTACGGCTCCGTGGTGTGCGGCGTCGGCGCCCGCTCGCTGCCGGGCCGGGTGACCGACATCGCGGTGGCGGGCAGCCCCGGCATGCGGGTGCCGAGCGCGGCACGCCTGCGCACCACCGCCCGGGTGTGGGCGATGCGGGACGCCACCGACTGGATCCAGGACGTGCCCTACCTGGAACTCGGCGGCCTCGGGCACGGCGCCGACCCGGTCTCCGCCGCGTTCGGGGCGCGGGTGATCTCGGCGCGGCAGGCCAGGGGACACGCCGGGTACTTCGAACCGGGCACCGACAGCCTGACGAACCTCGCCGAGATCGGTGTTGGCGCATATGACACCGTCCGGTGCGCCGCCGACGACGACGGGTGCCGGCGGGACGTGCCCGGCATCCTGACGGCCGGACGCGCGTAGCGGCGCAGGAACCGCCGTCCGCGCGGGGAGGGGACGAAAAAGCTCGTGCCGCCTACGATGAGCCGCATGGGTGACGTACTGGCCGGATTTCACGCCGCCTGGGAGTTCACGTCCGATTCCGTGCTCATCCGCTACGAACGGGGGATGCGCACACCGAAGCTCCTGCAGGCGCTCGGGGAGCGCCGCATACCGCTGGCGGCGCTCGCGGGCGTGACGCTCACGGCGGGCGGCCGGCGCGGGACCGTCGTCCTGCGGGCGGAGCCCCGGCCCGGCGCCGATCCGCTGATGGAGGCGGCCGCGGGCCAGCTGCGGGAGGAGTGCGACCCCTACCGGCTGGTGCTGCCCGCCGAACGGGGGACGCTCGCCGAGTACTACGCCGGCGAACTGCGCGGCCGGCTCGGCGGGACCGGTCCGGCCGAACGCCACCTGGTGGCCGCGCCCGAGGTGCCGCTGCAGTTCAAGGCGTACGACGCGAAGGCGTCCTTCGACGGGACGACGGTGCGCTTCCGGTGGTCCTGGGCCGGTGCGTCGTCGGCGAAGTGGAAGGCCGGCGACCAGAGCTTCCCGGTCGCCGGCCTCGGCGGAGTGGAGTGGCGCTCCCCCGAGGTCTTCGAGGGGCACCTGCGGCTGCTGCGCCGCGCCCCGGACACCGCGCGGCCCCCGCAGCCGGACCAGGATCCGGCCGCGGTCGTGTTCGGACTCGGGTACGGTCCGGTGCACGAGTCGCTGCCGTTCGCGGCGGCCGTGCTGGCCGCGGCCCGGGCGACCGGCCCGGCCACGCCCCTGCCGGTACCGGCCCCGCGCCGCGACCCGGCCGACATCGCCGAGCGGATCCACCACCTCGGGGAACTGCACCGGGCGGGCCTGGTCACGGACGAGGAGTTCACCACGAAGAAGGCGCAACTGCTGGCGGAGCTGTAGCCGGCGCCCGGCGGGCCGAGCGCTACTCGCGGCCCGCCGAGGTGAAGGACATGTCCGCGTACCGCGTGCCCGCGACCTTCGCCGCGACGGGCTCCAGCAGCGCCAGCTCCTCCTCGGTCAGCACGATCCGCGTCGCCGCCACGTTCTCCTCCACGCGGTGGGGCCTGCGGGTGCCCGGGATCTGGACGACCGGCAGGCCGTGCACGGCCGACCGCTGCTGGACCCAGGCCAGCGCCACCTGGGCGAGGGAGACGCCGTGGGCCTCGGCCACCGCGCGGACGGGCTCCAGCAGCGCCGCGTTCGCGGTGGCGTTGCCGCCCTGGAAGCGCGGCATCGTGCGGCGGAAGTCGTCGCTCGTCAGATCCTGCTCGGCGTCGGTGAACGTACCCGCGAGGAATCCCCGGCCCAGCGGTGAGTACGGCACCAGCCCCACGCCCAGCTCCCGGGCGGCCGGCACGACGTGCGCCTCGATGTCCCGGCTGAACAGCGACCACTCCGACTGCACAGCCGCGATGGGGTGCACGGCCTGCGCGACCCTCAGCTCCTCGGCCGTCACCTCGCTCAGCCCCAGGTGCTTGACCTTGCCCTCGCGCACCAGTTCGGCCATGGTCCCGACGCTCTCCTCGAGCGGGACGTCCACGTGCCGGCGGTGCATGTAGTAGAGGTCGATGACGTCGACGTCCAGGCGCTTCAGGCTCGCCTCGACGGCCCGGCGGATGTACGGCGGGTCGTTGCGGATGATCCGCTTCGTCGGCTCGTCCGGCGGGATCGACAGGGCGAACTTGGTGGCGATCACGACCTCGTCGCGGTGCGCCCGGAAGAACGGCGACAGGAAGCGCTCGTTCTCCCCCGCGCCGTAGGAGTCGGCGGTGTCGTACAGGGTCACGCCCAGCTCCAGGGCACGCTCCAGCGTGGCACGCGACTCCCGGGCGTCCGAGGGCCCGTAGGCGAAACTCATCCCCATGCAGCCGAGGCCCTGCACGCCCACCTCCGGCCCGCTCTCGCCCAGGCGTACGGTCGGCATCCTGCTGTCGGTCATCGGGTCCTCTCCGATTCGCGGGCGCGCCCGGCGTCCGCGTAGAAGCTGATCTTGCGGTCGAGCACCGCGAGCGTGTCCCGGAGCTCGGCGATCCGGGCCAGGACGTCCCGGCGGGTGGCCTCGAGCAGCTGGTACCGCTCGCCGTACGTCGTCTCGCCCGCGCGCACCAGCTCCGCGTACCGGACCATGTCGGCGACCGGCATGCCGGTCAGCCGCAGCTTGCCGACGAGGTCGAGCCAGTCCAGGTCGCGGTTGGTGTAGCGGCGCTGGCCGGTGTGCGAGCGGTCGACGTGGGCCATCAGCCCGATCCGCTCGTACCAGCGCAGGGTGTGGGCCGTCAGGCCGGTGAACGCGGCGACCTCGCTGATCGTGTAGCTGTCCTGCCCGTCGGGCCGCGGGTGCCGTGGGGGCGGGGCGGAGCAGGGGTCGGCGCTGCCTGCGGCGGGTCCTGCGGTCCGCCCGGGGTCGTCGACTCCGGCAGCCGTGGTCTGCATCACCGTCATGGCCTCCACGCTAGGACCTTGGAGTGCGCTCCAGGCAAGCGGAACCCGCCGCGAAACGGGGAGGACGCGCCACGGCCCCGGTGGCTACCGTGCGGCCATGACTGCCGTACGCCGGGCCCTGCCCGAGGACGCCGAGGAACTGCTGCGCCTGCGCCAGGTGATGATCGACTCCGTCTTCTCCGCCGACTCCTCGGCGGAGTGGCACACGGAGTCCCTGCCGACCGTGCGCCGCCGGCTCGCCGAGCCGGACGGCGGCTTCGCGGCGTTCGTGGTCGACCATCCGGAGCGGCCGGGTGCGCTGGCGGCGCTGGCGGCCGGAACGGTCGAGTACCGGATCGGGCGCGCGGGCAACCCGCACGGGCGGGTGGGCCACGTCTTCAGCGTCGCGACGGACCCGGCCGTACGCCGCCGCGGGTACGCCCGCGCCTGCATGGTGACGCTGCTGGAGTGGTTCCGCAGTCAGGGCGTCCGCCAGATCGACCTGAACGCGTCGGCGGAGGCCGAGTCGCTGTACGCGTCGCTGGGCTTCGTACGCAAGCCGGACCCCTCGATGCGGTTGCAGCTGTGAGGGCGGCGGGGGCGGGGCGGGGCTCCCGCGGCGGGGCTCGGACGGCGGCCCGGAGGGCCTCGGGCCGCGCGGTCCGGCGTGCGGGCCGGGGGCGCCGGTGCGGCGCCTCCGGCCGGTGCGGGGAACGACCCCTGGATGCGGTGCCGGTCCCGTGCGCGGACCGGGCCCTCGGTGCGGTGCGGATGCCGTTCCGTGCGCGGACCGGTCCCGCCGTGCCGGGTGGGCATCCCGCGCGCGGACCGGTCCCGCCCCGTGCCGGGTGGGCGTCCCGGGCGGGGAGTGACCCCTCGGTGCGGGGTGCGCGACCGGAGCGCTTAGATTCGTAGCCATGTCCTTGCAGAGCCTGGCGCTGATCGAGAACTGGCCCGTCCCCACCGCCGCCGCGGCGGTCGTCCGCGCGGACGGCACCGTGCTCGGCTCGCACGGCCCGGCCGGCCGGCGCTTCCCGCTGGCCTCCGTCACCAAGCCGCTGGCGGCCTACGCGGTCCTCGTCGCCTACGAGGAGGGCGCGATCGAGCTCGACGAGCCGGCCGGCCCGCCCGGGTCGACAGTCCGTCATCTGCTCGCCCACACCTCGGGACTGGCCTTCGACGAGCACCGGGTCACGGCACCGCCCGGTGAGCGGCGCCTGTACTCCAACGCCGGCTTCGAGCAGCTCGGGGACCATGTCGCCAAGGCGACGGACATCCCCTTCGCCGAGTATCTGCGCCAGGCCGTGCTCCAGCCGCTGGACATGACGGCCACGACGCTGGAGGGCCCCGGCTCCCCGGCGAAGGACGGGGTGTCGACGGTGGAGGACCTGGCGCGGTTCGCGGCGGAGGTGCAGGCGCCCCGGCTGCTGGACCCGCGGACGGTCGCCGAGGCGATGACGGTGCAGTACCCGGGCACGAAGGGGGTGCTGCCGGGGTACGGGCACCAGAACCCCAACGACTGGGGGCTCGGGTTCGAGATCCGGGACGGGAAGGCTCCGCACTGGACGGGGGCGTCGTCGTCGCCGCGCACGTTCGGGCACTTCGGGCAGTCGGGGACGTTCCTGTGGGTCGATCCGGACGCGGGGGTGGCGTGTGTGGCCCTCGCGGACCGGGCGTTCGGGTCGTGGGCGGTGGAGGTGTGGCCGGCGTTCACCGACGCGGTGCTCGCGGAGGTGCGGGGCTGAGGTTCTCGGGGCGACTGCTCGGGTGGCCCTTTTTCTCGCCCCCGCCGCCCCTACCCGTCCCGTACCCGGGGGCTGCGCCCCGGACCCCCCGTTCGGCCTGAACGGGCTCGTCCTCAAACGCCGGACGGGCTGGTGGGCATGCCCGGTCCCGGCTGAAACGCCGGACGGGCTGGTGGGGATGGTCGGCCTCTGCGAACGCCGGCTCAACCGACGGGCGGTTCCGCAAGGTCGGCGGCAGGGTGCGGCATTTCCCACACCAGGAGTTCCGCCGCCGTCACCCCCACCGCCTCCGTGCCCTTCGCGTCCGTGATGCGGGCAGCGTCGCCCGGGCCCAGTCGTTCGCCGTTCAGGCGGACCTCGCCTCGTACGACGTGGACGTACACGCAGACCGCGTCCGGGAGTGCCGTGTGCTCGCCCGGCGACAGGCGGAAGAGGTGGAGGGCCGCGCCCGCCCGGGGCACCGCGTACGGCGTGGAGCCGGCGAGGTCGGGGACCACCTCGTAGGACGGGTCGCCGCCGGGCTCCCTGGGGGCCAGCCACATCTGCACGAAGGTGAGCGGGACCGTGCCGTCGTTGCGCTCGACGTGGCGCACGCCCGCCGCCGCGCTCAGGTGCTGCACGCCGCCGGGGCGGACCACCGTCGCGTGGCCCGCCGAGTCCCGGTGCGTCAGCTCGCCCTCGACCACCCACGTGACGATCTCGGTGTGGCTGTGCGGGTGTTCGCCGAAGCCGGCGCCGGGGGCGAGGCGCTCCTCGTTGCAGGCGATCAGCGCGCCGAAGCGGAGGTTGCCGGGGTCGTAGTGCGGACCGAAGGAGAAGGCGTGCCGGGACTCGATCCCGGCGTCCGGATCACCGCCCCGGTAGCGCTCGTCGGCGCGCCGTACATCCATCACGAGGACCACCGTAGCCCCCGGCCGCCGGCCCGGGCCCTGACCCCCGGCACGCCCCGGAGTCCGGATAAGGCAGTCTTGTCCCCGTGCCCGAACCAGAGACCCGCACCCACGAACCCGCCGCGCACGGCCTCCATCCGCACTCCGCGACCCTGAAGCGGCTGGAGAAGTCCTCCGGATCGCTCGCCGCCCAGGCCATCGCGCGCATGGACGAGACGCTGCCGTGGTACCGGGCCATGCCCCCGGAGAACAGGTCCTGGATCGGGCTGGTGGCGCAGGCGGGCATCGCCGCCTTCACCGAGTGGTTCCGGCGTCCGGACACGCCCCAGGCCATCTCCACGGACGTCTTCGGCACCGCGCCCCGCGAGCTGACCCGGGCCATCACGCTGCGGCAGACCGTGGAGATGGTCCGCACCACGATCGAGGTGATGGAGTCCGCCATCGACGAGGTGGCGGCCCCCGGGGACGAGTCGGTGCTCAGGGAGGCGCTGCTGGTCTACGCCCGCGAGATCGCCTTCGCCACCGCCCAGGTGTACGCCCAGGCCGCCGAGGCACGCGGTGCCTGGGACGCCCGCCTGGAGTCACTCGTCGTCAACGCCGTCCTCAGCGGCGAGGCGGACGAGGGGTCGGTCTCGCGCGCCGCCGCCCTCGGCTGGAACTCGCCCGAGCACGTGTGCGTGGTGCTCGGCACCGCTCCCGACGGCGACTCGGAGCTGACGGTCGACGCGATCCGGCGGGCGGCCCGGCACGCCAAGCTGCAGGTGCTGACCGGGGTGCTCGGCGACCGGCTCGTCGTCATCGCCGGCGGCAGCGACAATCCGCTCGCCGTCGCCAAATCGCTCATCGGCCCGTTCGCCGCGGGACCGGTCGTCGCCGGGCCGGTGGTGCCGGATCTGCTGGCGGCGACCCGGTCCGCGCAGGCCGCGGCCGCCGGGCTGAAGGCGTGTTTCGCCTGGCAGGACGCCCCGCGGCCGGTGCTGGCGGACGACCTGCTGCCGGAGCGCGCGATCGCCGGTGATCCAAGCGCCCGCGAGCAGTTGGTGGAGGAGATCTACAGACCGCTGGAGGAGGCCGGAAGCGCTCTCCTGGAGACCTTGAGTGTCTATCTGGAACAGGCCAGCAGCCTGGAGGGCGCGGCGCGGATGCTCTTCGTTCACCCGAACACCGTGCGCTACCGGCTCCGACGTGTGACTGACGTCACCGGATGGTCACCGTCCGATGTACGATCCGCGTTCACGCTGCGGATCGCGCTGATCCTGGGGCGTCTGGCCGACGGAGATCCTCAGGCCTAGGCTTTTGTCGGGGGTCCACAAAACCCCCTTGCGTTCTTCGTCCCTGTCCTCACGGGCGGCCATGGCCGCCCCCAAGAGAGAGTGTGAGAGTGCTCGTACTCGTCGCTCCCGGCCAGGGCGCCCAGACGCCCGGCTTCCTGACCCCCTGGCTCGAACTGCCCGGCGCCGCCGACCGCGTCGCGGCCTGGTCGGACGCCATCGGACTGGACCTCGCCCACTACGGCACCCAGGCCGACGCGGACGCGATCCGCGACACCGCGGTCGCCCAGCCGCTGCTCGTCGCCGCCGGGATCCTCTCGGCCGCGGCACTCGGTGACACGAACCCGGACGCCGTCGCGGGCCACAGCGTCGGGGAGATCACCGCCGCCGCCTTCGCGGGCGTCCTCGACGAGACCGCGGCGCTGACCCTGGTCCGCAGGCGTGGCCTGGCGATGGCCGAGGCCGCCGCGATCACCGAGACCGGCATGTCGGCCCTCCTGGGCGGTGACCCCGAGGTCAGCGTCGCGCACCTGGAGAAGCTGGGCCTGACCCCGGCGAACGTCAACGGCGCGGGCCAGATCGTGGCCGCCGGCACCATGGCGGAGCTCGCCGCGCTGAACGAGGACAAGCCCGAGGGCGTGCGCAAGGTCGTCGCGCTGAAGGTGGCCGGCGCCTTCCACACGCACCACATGGCCCCCGCGGTGGAGAAGCTGGCCGAGGCCGCCAAGCGCGTCTCCCCCACCGACCCGAAGGTCTCCTACGTCTCCAACAAGGACGGTGCCGTGGTCACCAGCGGCGCGGAGGTGGTCGAGCGGCTGGTCGGCCAGGTGGCCAACCCGGTCCGCTGGGACCTGTGCATGGAGACCTTCAAGGAGCTCGGCGTCACCGCGCTGGTCGAGGTCTGCCCCGGCGGCACGCTCACCGGTCTCGCCAAGCGCGCGCTGCCGGGCGTCAAGACGCTGGCGCTGAAGACCCCCGACGACCTCGACGCGGCCCGCGCGCTGATCGCCGAGCACACCAACGCCTGACGCCCTAAGGAGCCGAACCGGTCATGTCGAAGATCAAGCCGAGCAAGGGCGCCCCGTACGCGCGCATCATCGGCGTGGGCGGCTACCGCCCGACGCGGGTCGTACCGAACGAGGTGATCCTCGAGACGATCGACTCCTCCGACGAGTGGATCCGGTCGCGCTCCGGCATCGAGACCCGGCACTGGGCGTCGCCGGAGGAGACGGTCGCGGCGATGTCCGTCGAGGCCTCCGGCAAGGCGATCGCCGACGCCGGCATCGACGCCACGCAGATCGGCGCCGTGGTCGTCTCCACCGTCTCGCACTTCAGCCAGACGCCGGCCATCGCCACGGAGATCGCCGACACGCTGGGCACGAACAAGGCGGCGGCCTTCGACATCTCGGCGGGCTGCGCCGGCTTCGGCTACGGGCTCACCCTCGCCAAGGGCATGATCGTCGAGGGGTCCGCGGAGTACGTCCTGGTCATCGGCGTCGAGCGGCTGAGCGACCTGACCGATCTGAAGGACCGGGCCACGGCCTTCCTGTTCGGGGACGGCGCGGGCGCGGTCGTGGTCGGCCCGTCGCAGGAGCCCGCGATCGGCCCGACCGTGTGGGGCTCCGAGGGCGACAAGGCCCAAACGATCAAGCAGACCGTGTCCTGGGACCGCTTCAGGACCGGCGACGTGTCCGAGCTCCCCCTGGACAGCGAGGGCAATGTCAAGTTCCCTGCGATCACGCAGGAGGGCCAGGCGGTGTTCCGCTGGGCCGTGTTCGAGATGGCGAAGGTCGCCCAGCAGGCGCTGGCCGCGGCCGGGATCAGCCCGGACGACCTGGACGTCTTCATTCCGCACCAGGCCAACGTGCGGATCATCGACTCGATGGTGAAGACGCTGAAACTGCCGGAGCACGTCACGGTCGCCCGTGACATCCGCACCACCGGCAACACCTCGGCCGCCTCGATTCCGCTCGCGATGGAGCGGCTCCTGGCGACCGGCGAGGCGAAGAGCGGCGACACCGCGCTCGTCATCGGCTTCGGGGCGGGTCTCGTCTACGCCGCGACGGTCGTTACCCTCCCCTAGGCACTCCGTGCCGGATCATGCATCCGGTACGGGCACCGCACCGACCTGCCGCTGCCGCGGCGGGCGCCACACCTCTGGAATCTACGAAGGAGCGCCGACATGGCCGCCACTCAGGAAGAGATCGTCGCCGGTCTCGCGGAGATCGTGAACGAGATCGCCGGGATCCCGGTCGAGGACGTCCAGCTGGACAAGTCCTTCACCGACGACCTGGACGTCGACTCGCTGTCCATGGTCGAGGTCGTCGTCGCCGCCGAAGAGCGCTTCGACGTCAAGATCCCGGACGAGGACGTCAAGAACCTCAAGACGGTCGGCGACGCCACCGACTACATCCTCAAGCACCAGGCCTGATCGGCCGATCACCTGGGCCGTGACTCAAGGGCCCGGCCAGTCCGGCCGGGATCCTGGGCCCGCTGCCCCGCCACCCGGCGGTGGCGCCGCTGAATCCTCGCATCCGTTGGAGAAAGAATTCCCGTGAGCTCGACCAATCGCACCGTGGTCGTCACCGGTATCGGCGCAACCACACCGCTGGGTGGCGACGTGGCCTCCACCTGGGAGGGCCTGGTCGCCGGACGTTCCGGCGTCACGCCCCTCACCAAGGAGTGGGCCGCCGAGCAGGCCGTCCGCATCGCCGCGCAGATCGCCGTGGAGCCCACCGAGGTCATCCCGCGGCCGCAGGCGCGCCGCCTGGACCGCTCCGCGCAGTTCGCCCTGATCGCCGCTCAGGAGGCCTGGCAGGACGCCGGGTTCACCGGCAGGGCCGGCGAGGACGGAAACGTCGACCCGGACCGGCTGGGTGCCGTCATCGCGTCGGGCATCGGCGGTGTGACGACCCTGCTCGACCAGTACGACGTGCTCAAGGAGAAGGGCGTCCGCCGCGTCTCCCCGCACACCGTGCCCATGCTCATGCCGAACGGCCCGTCGGCCAACGTGGGTCTGGCCGTGGGCGCCCGCGCCGGCGTGCACACCCCGGTCTCCGCCTGCGCGTCGGGCGCCGAGGCCATCGGCTACGCCATCGAGATGATCCGCACCGGCCGTGCCGACGTGGTCGTCGCCGGCGGCACGGAGGCGGCGATCCACCCGCTGCCCATCGCCGCGTTCGGCAACATGATGGCGATGTCCAAGAACAACGAGAACCCCGAGGGCGCCTCGCGTCCCTACGACGTCGACCGCGACGGCTTCGTCCTCGGCGAGGGCGCCGGCGTCGTCGTCCTGGAGTCCGCCGAGCACGCCGCCAAGCGCGGTGCCCGCGTCTACGCGGAGGCGGTCGGCCAGGGCATCTCCGCCGACAGCCACGACATCGTGCAGCCGGAGCCCGAGGGCCGCGGCATCTCGCAGGCCCTGCAGAACCTGCTGGACCGCAACGACCTGGACCCGGCCGAGATCGTGCACGTCAACGCGCACGCCACCTCGACGCCGGCCGGTGACATCGCGGAACTGAAGGCGCTGCGCAAGGTGTTCGGCGACGACGCCGACCACATGGCGGTCTCCGCGACGAAGTCGATGACCGGTCACCTGCTCGGCGGTGCGGGCGGTGTGGAGTCCGTGGCGACCGTGCTGGCGCTGTACCACCGGATCGCCCCGCCGACCATCAACGTCGAGAACATCGACCCGGAGGCCGAGGCCAACGCCGACATCGTCCGCGGCGAGGCGCGCAAGCTGCCCGTCGAGGGACGCATCGCCGCGCTGAACGACTCGTTCGGCTTCGGCGGGCACAACGTGGTGCTGGCGTTCCGCACGGTCTGACCGGCGGCCAACAGTCGCGGAGAGGGTCCCCACCGGCTGGTGGGGACCCTCTCCGCATGCGGTGGCCCCCCGGGGTGCTCCGGGTGGCCGGTGGGCCCGCCAGGTCGCGGGGCGGACGCGGCTCGGACGCGGCAGCTCGCCCGGCGCGGACGACGACGGCAGGTCCCGCCTCACCGCGCGGAGTGGGGCGCCCGCACGAGCGGGCGGCTGCTTGGACCGCCCCCGCCGCAGCCGGCTCGGCGGGTCCTGTCCGCCGCGAGCAGGCGGCGCAGGCCCGCCGCGAGCGGAGAGGCCGGTGCTGCTCGCCACGAGGGCAGGGGGGAGCGCAGGGGCGGGTCTCATGCGCGGTGAGCGGTGGGGGTCAGGGCTCGTCCGCCGCCGGGAGGGCGGCTCGTGTCGCGTCGGCCGTGAGCGGGCTGAGGGTCGTTCAGACGACCTGGTGCAGCCAGCGCACCGGGGCGCCCTCGCCCGCGTAGCGGAAGGGTTCGAGCTCGTCGTCCCAGGGCTTGCCGAGCAGCTTGGCGAGTTCGGCCTCCAAGTCGGTCTCGCCGCGCTGGGAGCGGACCAGGGCGGCGCGCAGCCGGTCCTCGGGGATCAGGATGTCGCCGTGGATGCCGGTGACGGCGTGGAAGATGCCGAGCTCCGGGGTGCAGCTGTAGCGCTCGCCCTCGGCGGTGGGGCACGGTTCGGCGGTCACCTCGAAGCGCAGCAGGTGCCAGCCGCGCAGCGCGGAGGCGAGCTTGGAGGCGGTGCCGGCCTGGCCCTGCCAGGAGAACTCCGCCCGCCAGGTGCCGGGCGCGGCGGGCTGCCGGATCCAGTCGAGGCTGACGCGCGTGCCGAGCACCCCGGCGATGGCCCACTCGACGTGCGGGCACAGCGCGCGCGGCGCGGAGTGCACGTACAGAACTCCACGTGTCGTCACCGGGACCTCCGGGCAGAGCGGGACATGGGTGCGGGCTGGCGGACGGCTGTGGCGCTGGGACCACGTGATGGCGAGGCTATCGTGAGACGGCGCAAGGAGTGTGACGTACCGTCGGTCCCAGTGCCGAGAAACGCCCGCCATTCACCCAGGGGGACGCTTGTGCGGGCATGCGGCGCCCTCCGGGCCGGGCCGGGAACCTCCGCGCGTTGTCATGGAGGGAAGAGCACCTCACGACGACCGAGGGGATCAGCGGCGATGCGGAAGGGAAGCCGGCGGGTGCGGACCGCCGTGGCGGTCGTGGCGGCGTCCGTCCTGGCCACCGCGGGCTGTGACGCCTTCGGCCACGGCGGCCCCGGGTCCCGGGAGCCCCGCGCCGGCGGCGCGTCCCGGCCCTCCCCGAGCCCGTCGCCGGTGTGGGACCGCAGTCCGGAGTCGATCGCCGCGGTCGGCGACTCCATCACGCGCGGCTTCGACGCGTGCGCGGTGCTGTCCGACTGTCCCGAGGCCTCCTGGGCGACGGGCAGCGACAGCGGGGTGGACAGCCTGGCCCTGCGGCTGCTGGGCGCCGACGGGGCGGCCCGGCGCAGCTGGAACTACGCGGTGACCGGCGCCCGGATGGCCGACCTGACGGCCCAGGTGGCCCGGGCGGTGGCGAAGCGGCCGCAGCTGGTGACGGTGATGGTGGGCGCCAACGACGCCTGCCGCACCTCCGCCTCCGCGATGACACCGGTGGCGGACTTCCGCAGGCAGTTCCAGGAGGCGATGACCAGGCTGCGCCGGGCGCTGCCGAGGACCCAGGTGTACGTCTCCAGCGTGCCGAACCTGATGCGGCTGTGGTCGGAGGGCCGGACCAACCCGCTGGGCAGGCAGGTGTGGCGGCTGGGCATCTGCCCGTCGATGCTGGGCGAGGCGGAGGCGCTCGACGCGGCGGCGACCACGCGGCGCCAGGCGGTGCAGGCCCGGGTGGAGGCGTACAACGGGGTGCTGAAGGAGGTCTGCGTGAAGGACCGCCGGTGCCGCTTCGACAACAACGCCGTGTTCGAGTACCGCTTCGGCACCGAGCAGCTCAGCCACTGGGACTGGTTCCACCCGAGCAGGGACGGCCAGGCGCGGCTGGCGGAGATCGCCTACCGGACGGTGACGGCGAGAACTCCGTGACACGGTGGCCCAGTGCCGCGACAGGCGATGTTCGTCCCGTCGCGACGCCCTCTCGCCGCACCGGCCGGAAGCCCAAGTACATCCGGACTTCCCCGGCACCGAGCTGCGTCCGGGCGAGGTGTTCCGCTCGGAGACGGTGTACGGCTTCTCGGTGCGCTGAGCGTTCTCCGTCCCGGCGCGCCGGCCGGTGACACCACGAGCCCCGGTCCGGGCGTCAGGACCCGGGCCGGGGCTTTCGTGGGATTCTCGTCCCGGATCAGACGTTAATCGCCGCGGTGGCGCGGCGCGGGGTGATCGGGCGGATCGGGCCGACCTCGTACGAACCCTTCACATCGGCGGCGCGAGTCCGTCTCGTCCGGACCCGGGTGCCGCCTGTGGGCCGAACCGGGGTGCCGCCGGGGTCAGCGGTTCGCGGGCCCGGGCCGGGTCGTTCAGCGGCCGGACCCGCGCCGGGCCGGGCGCGTCAGCGGTGTGCGGGGCCGGGTGTCACCGGTCGGCCCGCTCCTTGCCGAGGTCGACAGCGGCGCCGCCCGGCTCCTCGCCGAGCAGGTCGCGGGCCAGCAGGGTCGCGCCCGCGACCGCGCCGGGCATGAGGAAGACCGCCACGAACGGCACCAGGAACGCCAGGCCCAGCGGTGTGCCGAAGCCCCACACGAGCGTCTTGCGGGAACGCAGGAGGGTGAGGCGCTCGCGCAGTTCGACCCCGCGTCGCTGGAGGGCCACGGCGGTGAGTTCCTCGGCGAGGAAGAAACCGGTCACGAAGAAACCGATCACCGGGACGACCGTCTGGCCGACGACCGGCAGGAAGCCGAGAGCGAAGAGGAGGACGCCCCACAGCGCGGCCCGGACCAGGATGCGGAGGCTGTCGCGGGCGGATGTCCACAGCTCTCGCCAGAGCGGGAGCCCCGATTCCGGGGCGGTGCCGTCCGGGGACACGTCGCGGTCGACACGCTCGGAGAGGCTCTCGTAGAAGGGCTGGCCGACCAGCAGGGTGACCGCGGTGAAGGTGAGGACGGCCAGGAGCAGGCCGAGGGTGAACAGGACGGCGGTGAGGAACCCGCGGAAGAGCCCGGCCCACGGGCCCGCCCAGTCGTCGGCGAACGGCGTGGCCCAGGTGACGGCGTCCTCGCCCCACAGGCCGAGCGCGGTGAGCGCCGCCGCGTAGAGGACGAGGGTGATCAGACCGGGCAGCAGGCCGATGCCGTAGTGCCTGCCGTGCCGGGCCATCCACCGCTGGCCCTTGAGGAGATAGCCGAAACCCGCCCCGAGATCGCGCATGGGGGAACTGTACCCAGCGGGTCCCACCCGACTCGGGGCGGCCGGGCCCGCGGCCCCCCGGTGCGTCCGCCCCGCGCGACGGAGGACCGTGCGCGTACGGGGGCACCCGGGTGACCGGCAACGCGGCGGGGTGCCGGGGCCGGGGCGATTGAGTCGAACGGGTGCTCCTCGCCGTACCGAACCGGGGGACCTTCGGTGGAGGTCTCGTTCAGTGGTGCCGACGCAGCCGCCGAACGTGCCGCTGGCGCGGTACGGGTGGGCACGGCCGCACCCGGCAGCGCCGGCCCGGGCGCCCAGCCCCAGCGAGCAGCGGCCGAGTTGAGGAGAGCGGATGACCCAGGAGATCCACGGCACCGTCGCCGACGGCTTCGAGCCGGTGCGCGAGGAGTTCGCCGCGTTCGTGGCCGGTGAACGGCCCGACTACGAGGGACAGTTGTGCGCGTACGTGCACGGGAGGCGGGTCGTCGACCTGTGGGCCGGGCCGGAGAACGGCGGCGGCGCGCTGTACGGGGTGTACTCGTCGGCCAAGGGCGCGGCCCATCTCGTCGTCGCGCTGCTCGTGCAGGACGGCACGCTGGAGCTGGACCGCAAGGTGACCTACTACTGGCCGGAGTTCGCGGCCGAGGGCAAGGGCTCGGTGACCCTGCGGGACCTGCTGGCGCACCGGGCGGGCGTGGTGGGCACCGACACCGGGTTCACCCTGGCCGAGCTGGCCGACGACCGGGCGATGGCCGAACGCCTGGCCGACCAGCGGCCGTTCTGGCGTCCGGGCACCGCCTTCGGCCACCACGCCCTCGTCATCGGCGCGCTCGCAGGTGAGATCGTCCGCCGGGCCACCGGCCGGACGCTGCAGGAGCTGCACGAGGAGCGGGTGCGCGCGCCCTACGGACTGGACTTCTTCCTCGGTCTGCCCGCCGCCGAGGAACCCCGCTTCCGCACCGCGCAGCCGATGGCGCCCACGCCCGAGCAGCGGGCACTCCTCGACGCGCTGCCCGACGGGCCGCACAGTCTCGCCGGCATCGCCTTCAACCGCCACGCGGCCGAGCCGACCGACCTCCAGACGCTGCCCAACGAGCCCGTGATCCGCGCCGGGGGCCCGGCGTCGGTGGGCGCGGTCGCCTCGGCGCGCGGGCTCGCGGGGCTGTACGCGGCGGCGATCAGCGAGGTCGGCGGGAAGGCGCCGCTGCTGAAGCCGGACACGGTGGCGGAGTTCGGGCAGTTGCACTCCGCCGGGTACGACCTGGTGACCCGGGGCCACGCGTCGTACACCCTGGGCTTCCAGGCGACCGCCGACACCTGGCACCCGTTCCTGGGCGCGGGGGCGTTCGGGCACAGCGGCGCCGGCGGCTCCCAGGCGTTCGCCGACCCGCGCAGCGGCCTGGCCTACGGCTACACACGGCGCCGGTTCGCCTTCCCCGGCGGGGCGGCCCCGGAGAACGACCGGCTGGTGCGGGCGGTGCACACGGCCGCACGGGCGGCCTGAACGGGGCCGGGGCGAGCCCACCCGGCCGACACCCGAGCGCCGCCGGGTCCGGCCGGCCGCACGCCCGCCGGCGGGAACTCCGCGCGGGAAGAAGGCGGGGCCGCACCCCACGTCCAAGGGTGCGGCCCCCGCAGTACGCAACGAGCGTCGTCGGGCCGCGTCACGGTGATGTTGCCGGAAGTGGCTGTTCCGCCGGGGCGCGCCCGGTCCCGGCACCGGGGCACCGTCGCCGGGACCGGAATACCGGGACACCCGGACACCCGGGAGTCGACGGCAGCCCCTGCGAGCCCGTGGGCGCCCCGGTCAGACCTTGACGATCATCTTTCCGGTGTTGTCGCCGCGCAGGACCCCGAGGAACGCGTCCAGCGTGTTCTCCACGCCCTCGACGACCGTCTCGCGGTACTTCAGCTCCCCGGAGCGCACCCAGGGGCCGACCTCCTGCACGAACTGCGGCTGAAGGTCGTAGTGGTCGCCCACGAGGAAGCCCTCGATCCGGCCGCGGGTCTGGATCAGCCGGGCCAGGTTCCTGGGGCCGGGGGCGGGCTCGGTGGCGTTGTAGACCGAGATCATGCCGCAGACGGCGATCCGGCCGCCCTCGTTCAGAGAGCCGATGGCCGCCTCGAGGTGGTCGCCGCCGACGTTGTCGAAGTAGACGTCGACGCCGTCGGGGGCGGCCGCGCGCAGCTGCTCGCCCACGGGGCCGTTCTTGTAGTTGAAGGCGGCGTCGAAGCCGTACTCCTCGACGAGCAGCTTGACCTTCTCGTCGGAACCGGCCGAGCCGATCACGCGCGAGGCGCCCTTGAGCCTGGCGATCTGGCCGACCTGGCTGCCCACGGCGCCGGCCGCGCCGGACACGAAGACGACGTCGCCCTCCTTGAAGGATGCGGTCCGCAGCAGGCCCGCGTAGGCGGTGAGGCCGGTCATGCCCAGCACGCCGAGGTATGCCGACAGGGGAGCGGCCTCCGGGTCGACCTTGACGGCGTGCTGGGCGTCCACGGCGGCGTACTCGCGCCAGCCGCCGAAGTGCAGGACGTGGTCGCCGACGGCGATGCCCTCGGCGTTGGAGGCCACGACCTCACCGACCGCGCCGCCCTGCATCGGCTTGTCCAGCTCGTACGGCGCCACGTACGACTTCGCGGCGCTCATCCTGCCACGCATATAGGGGTCCACCGAGAGGTACTCGTTGCGGACGAGGACCTGGCCGTCACCGGGCTGCGGAAGCTCCGACTCGACGAGGGCGAAGTCCTCCGGCTTGGGCCAGCCGACCGGGCGGCTGAGCAGGTGCCATGCGCGGTTGACGGCGGGAGGAGTGGGGCTGTCGGACATGGTGTGCGCCTTTCCTGCGGGGGACGGCGGTTACTTCAGTATCTGAAACAACGATGCCTCTGAATATTTCAGGTTGTCAAATAAAGGGGTAGGCTGGAGACCATGGCCACTCCGCACAGGACCCGTCGCCCCGACGCGCTGACCCTCGAGGTCGTCGAACTCATCGGGGACGTCGTGGTCCGGTTCCACGAGGACTACGAGGAAGCCGCCGCGGCGCACGCGCTGACCGGAGCGCAGGCGCGCCTGCTCAGCCTGCTGTCCCTGGAGCCGCTGCCCATGCGGAGGCTGGCGCAGCGCCTGAAGTGCGAACCGTCGAACGTCACCGGGATCGTCGACCGGCTGGAGTCCCGGGGGCTGGTGGAGCGGCGGCCGGATCCCGCGGACCGCCGGGTGAAGGTGGCGGCCGCCACCGAGGAGGGCCGGCGGGTGGCCCGTGAGCTGCGCGAGGGCCTGCGCTTCGCCCGCGAGCCGCTGGCAGGGCTGTCCGACGAGGAACGGCAGGCCCTGCGCGGTCTGCTGCGGCGGATGCTGGACGCCTGACCGCGCGCCGCGGGGCGCACCGCGGCGCGCGGTCCACCGACCTGGCCGGCGTGGCCAGGGCCTGTCCGTCCGGCGTTCAGGCCGAGGCCGCGGGGTCCGGGTAGGCCCGTCCGCGGTGTTGTCGTCGGTCGCCGGCGCTCCGCGTCCACGCGTGGCGCGCCGCCGGGTGCACCGTCAGGTGCACCACCACAGGAAACGGTTGCAGTGCTTGGTGGGGCTCGGTGTCGGCTCGGGCGACGCCGGGGGCGGCGGAGCGCTCGTCGGCTCAGGTGGCGGCGGTGGCGCGGGGTCCGACGTGACCGGGGCGCCGCCGGTGCCAGGTCCGGCGCTCGGCGTCTCCGGGGCCTGGGGTGTCCCGCTCTCCTGCGCGTCCTCGTCGGTCTTGTCGTCCTGCGCGGACTCCGACGCCGACGGGGAGGAGGACGCGTCCGGAGAGGCCGTGCCCGTGCCGGCGTCCCTGCCGGGCCCGGCACCGGGGGCCGCCGACGACTGCTCCTCGTCCTTCCCGGAGGGGGCCGAGCGGCCGTCCGCCGGGTCGTCCTCGGCCGCGGCCGGGTTCGGGCTGGAGAAGACCGGCGCGTCCATGCCGAGCTCGGCGAGGCTCAGCCCGCCCGCGGCGAGCACGAAGCCGGCGGTGATCAGCAGGAGCCTGCGTCTGCGCCGGCGGTGGGCCGCGGCCTTCCGGTCGCGGCGGCTCCCCGCCGCGCCGTCCGTGCCGTCGGTGTCCTGCGCATCCCCCTCGGCCCCGCCACGTCTGCGCGGCGACCCGCGCCGGGCGGCCCGCCCCCGCGGTTCGCCGGGCTGGTCGTCGGAGCCGCCGTCCCCGGAACCACTCCCCCGGCCGCCGTCGCCGGGGTCACCGTCCCCGCCGTCCCGGGGACCGCTGCCGGCCGGGTCGTGACCGCCGGGGTTCTGGGCCCGGTCCTGGCGGGCGCGGCCTTCGTGGTTTTCGGGACCCGCGTCGCCGGGGTGACCTTCGTGGCTGCCGGGACCGGCGTGCACGGCGTGTCCGGCATGACCGTCGCCGCCGGGGCCGGCCGGGCCGACGTGGCCTTCCTGGCTGCCGGCGCCCGCCTGGCCGGCGTACTGCCCGTATCCCTCGGCGCCCCCGGGACCGCCGTACTCCCCCTGCGGCCCGGGAACCGCGTGGCCGGCGTACCCCCCGTCCGGCCCGAGGCCCGCATGGCCGGTGTACCCCGCCTGCTGCCCGGCGCCCGCATCGCCGGCGTACGCCCCCTGCTGCCCGATTCCCGCGTGGCCCGCGTACGCCCCGTGTGCCTCGTACCCGCCCTGCGGCTGCGGCGCGTAGACCCCGTGCGGCTCGTACGCCCCCTGGGCCTGGTGACCGGCGAACGGCTGCGCCGGGACGCCGGCGCCCTGGAGCGGGTCCGCCTCCCGCGCGTACGCGGGCAGCGCTTCGGCTGGTGTGCCGCACCCCGGGCAGGCGAGGGCGCCGTTGAGGTGCCGTCGGCACGGGTGGCAGTAGTCCATGACGCGGGAAGACTAAGTTCCGCCCGGGCAGCGTTCCTAGGGGGTCCGGTGAAGGTTCTGTGGGGAATCGAGGAAACGCCCGAAGAGTCGGCCGAAACCGTTACGCGTCCGACCCATTGACACCCCCGGCGCGCCGTCCCTAATGTCACGCCAGCATTTCGAACGTGTGACGAAATATCGAACAGGCGGAGGGGCAACTGCCGTGCGCATCACCGGAATCAGCACGCACGTGGTCGGGACGCCGTGGCGCAACCTGACGTACGTACAGGTGCACACCGACGAGGGCATCACGGGAGTCGGGGAGACCCGGATGCTGGGCCACACCGACGCACTGATCGGCTACCTGCGGGAGGCCGAGGCCAACCACGTCGCCGGGTCGGACCCGTTCGCCGTGGAGGACCTCGTCCGCCGGATGAAGTACGGCGACTACGGCCGCGCGGGCGAGATCGTCATGTCCGGCATCGCGGTCGTCGAGATGGCCTGCTGGGACATCAAGGGCAAGGCCCTCGGTGTGCCGGTGTGGCAGCTCCTGGGCGGCAGGGTCACCGACCGGGTCAAGGCGTACGCCAACGGCTGGTACACCACCGAGCGGAGCCCGGAGGCCTACCACAAGGCCGCGCAGGAGGTCGTCGCGCGGGGTTACCGGGCCCTGAAGATCGACCCCTTCGGCACCGGCCACTTCGAACTCGACCACGAGCAGACCCTGTACTCCGTCTCCCTCATCGAGGCCGTCCGGGACGCCATCGGCCCGGACACCGAGCTGATGCTGGAGATGCACGGCCGCTTCTCCCCCGCCACCGCCGTCCGGCTGGCCAGGGAGCTGGCCCCGTACCAGCCGGCCTGGCTGGAGGAGCCGGTCCCGCCGGAGAACCTCAAGGCGCTGAAGAAGGTGGCCGAGAAGGTGGACCTGCCGGTCGCCACCGGTGAGCGCATCCACGACCGGATCGAGTTCCGCGAGCTGTTCGAGAACCAGGCCGCGGACATCCTCCAGCCCGACGTCGGCCACATCGGCGGCATCTGGGAGACCCGGAAGCTGGCCGCGACCGCCGAGACGCACTACATGCTCGTCGCCCCGCACAACGTCGGCGGCTCGGTGCTGACGGCCGCCAGCCTCCAGGTCGGCTTCACCTCCCCCAACTTCAAGATCCTGGAGCACTTCAACGACTTCGCCGACGCGGAGATCAAGAAGGTCGTCAAGGGCGCGCCGCAGGTCGTCGACGGCTACTTCCACCTCTCCGACGCCCCCGGCCTGGGCGTGGAGCTGGACACCGACGCGGCCGCCGAGTTCCCGCAGCAGCAGGCGCGGTTCGACCTGTGGGCCGAGGGCTGGGAGCAACGCAGGCCGAAGGGCACCCGATGAGCGGGGCCGTCCTGATCGAGGCACCGGGCGCCCACCGCCTGGTCCCGCACGAGCCGCGCGAGCCCGGACCCGGCGAGGCGCTGGTCGCCGTGCACGCGGTGGGGATCTGCGGCAGCGACCGCGAGGTCTACCAGGGCAACCGGCCGCGGGGGTACGTCCGTTACCCCCTGGTCCCGGGTCACGAGTGGTCGGGGACGGTCCGGGCGGTCGGTGCCGGGGTGCCCGCCGGTCTGGCCGGCCGGAAGGTCGTCGGGGAGGGCTTCCGCAACTGCCAGGTGTGCGACCGCTGCCACGCGGGGGAGACCACCCTGTGCGGCGCCGGGTACGAGGAGACCGGGTTCACCCAGCCCGGCGCGATGGCCGGCACGCTGACCCTGCCGGCCCGGCTCCTGCACGTCCTGCCGGACGACGCCGACCTGACAGCCGCCGCCCTGCTGGAGCCCGCCGCCTGCGTCGCGGCCGCCGCGCTCAAGGTGAACGCGCGGCCGGGCGAGCGCGTCGCGGTCGTCGGCACCGGCACGCTCGGCATGCTCGCCGTGCAGTTCCTCCGGGCCGTCTCCCCGGCCGGTCTGCTCGTCGTCGGCACCCGGCGCGACCGGGAGGCGCTGTCCCGGCGGTTCGGTGCCACCGACTTCCGCACCGTGGGCCGGCCCCTCCCCGACGACGTCGACGTCGTGATCGAGGCCGCCGGGTCCGCGTCCGCCGCGCGCACCTCCGCCGCCCTGCTCCGGCGCGGCGGACGGCTGGTCCTCACGGGCATCCCGGCGCCGGGCGCGGACGGGCTCGACCCCACCGACCTGGTGGTCCGTCAGCTGGAGGTGCACACCGTCTTCGGCGCGCCACCGGACGCCTGGGCGCACACGGTGCGGGTGTTCGCGGCCGGACTGCTCGATCCGCTGCCGCTGGTCACCCACGAGCTGCCGCTCGCCGAGTTCTCCCGGGCCATGGCCCTGGTCGGGGCGGACGACCCCGCGGTCGGCAAGGTGCTGCTCCGCCCCTGAACGACGCCCGGCCGCAGGTCCGGTGCGGCACGGCCCGAGGGCCGCACCTCGCACCCCGCACGCAAGGTCCCGCACCGGCGCACACCCCGAGCCGCGAACCTTGTCCGAAACTTCGAACACGAAGGACAGCTAGTGACCCACGCTTCCGCCACGGCGGCCCGCAGGCCCGGTGAGCAGGCGCTCGCCGCACTGGGCCTGGGCGCCCCCGCCCTCGACCCCGCCGACGCCTCGCCCCACGCCTTCCCGGGCGGCGGCCACTGGCGCACCGAGATCCCCTCGTGCGAGGGCCCCGAGGCGCTGGCGGCGGTGCTCGAGGAGGCCGCACGGCTCGACGTGCCGATCCACCGGATCAGCCAGGGCAGCGGCGTGTGGATGCTGACCGACGCCGAGATCACCGAGATGGTCGCGGCCACCGGTGAACACGCCATCGAGCTGTGCCTGTTCACCGGTCCGCGCGGCACCTGGGACATCGGCGGCTCGGTGCGCTCCGACTCGCGCGGCGCGGGTCTGAGGGCCCGGGGCCACGACGCGGTCGCCGGCTGCGTCGAGGACGCCGTCCGGGCGACCGAACTGGGCGTCAGGTGCCTGCTCGTCGCCGACGAGGGCGTGCTGTGGACACTGCACCGGGCGCGCGGGGCGGGCCTCATCCCGGCCGACACCACCTTGAAGGTGTCGGCGCTGATCGGCCCGGTGAATCCGGCGTCGTTCGCGGTCTACGAGCGTCTGGGCGCCGACTCGGTCAACGTGCCCAGCGACCTGACGCTGGATCACCTCACCGAGATCCGGCGGGTTTCGGCCGCGCCCATGGACATGTACATCGAGGCGCCCGACGATCTCGGCGGTTACGTACGGATGTACGAGGTCGCCGAGCTGATCCGGCGCGGCGCACCGCTCTACCTCAAGTTCGGCCTGTCCAAGGCCCCCGGCATCTACCCGTACGGGCACCACCTGCGGGAGCTGACCCTGGCCACCGCCAGGGAGCGGGTCCGGCGCGGCCGGCTCGCCCTGGACCTGCTCGCGCGCCACGGAGCGGACGGTGACATGGCGCCGCTCGGGTCCCGGCTGCCGGGGGAGCTGAAGCGTTTCGCGCTCCCGTCATAACGTTCCGGAAACTCGGCTTCACAGAAGCCCACACAGCCGCGCACAATCCCACACACCTTCTCTCGCTCTCACGTCCGGCACCACATCCCAGCGACTGCGCACCTCCCGAACTCCAGACCGAGCCCCGCACTCACACGTCAAGGATGATGATCATGCGTAACCGCAGAGCTGCCCTCGCCGCCACGGCCGCGGCCGCCTCCCTCGCCCTCACCCTGACCGCCTGCGGCCAGAACGGCGAGGGCGGCAGCAAGGTGGACGACAAGGGCGCCCAGGGCGCGACCATCGGCATCGCGATGCCGACGAAGTCCTCCGAGCGCTGGATCGCCGACGGCGACAACGTGAAGAAGGACCTGGAGTCCAAGGGCTACAAGACCAAGCTGGTCTACGGCGAGGACGACCCCGACCAGCAGGTCTCGCAGGTCGAGAACCTGATCACGCAGGGCGTCAAGGCGCTGATCATCGCCGCCATCGACAACAAGTCCCTGAACAACGTGCTGCAGCAGGCCAAGGACGCCGGTATCCCGGTGATCTCCTACGACCGCCTGATCCTGGGCACGCGGAACGTGGACTACTACGCGTCCTTCGACAACGAGAAGGTCGGCGAGCTGCAGGGCACCTACATCGTCGACAAGCTCGGCCTGAAGGCCCGCAAGAAGGGCCCGTTCAACATCGAGCTGTTCGCCGGCTCCAACGACGACAACAACACCCGCTACTTCTTCCAGGGCGCGATGAAGGTCCTGCAGCCCTACATCGACGGCAAGCAGCTCGTCGTCCGCTCGGGCCAGACCCGGCTCAACCAGGTCACCACCCTGCGCTGGGACGGCGGCACCGCCCAGAAGCGCATGGACGACATCCTGACCTCGTCCTACAAGTCCACCCGCGTCGACGCGGTCCTCTCGCCGTACGACGGCATCTCCATCGGCATCCTCTCGGCGCTGAAGTCGGACGACTACGGCTCCAAGGCCAAGCCGCTGCCGGTCGTCACCGGCCAGGACGCCGAGGTCGCCTCGGTGAAGTCGATCATCGCCGGCGAGCAGTCGATGACCGTCTACAAGGACACCCGCGAACTCGCCAAGGTGGCCTCGAACATGGTGGACGCCGTGCTGGACGGCAAGAAGCCCGAGGTCAACGACACCAAGACCTACGACAACGGTGCGAAGGTCGTGCCCGCCTACCTGCTCACGCCGGTCGCCGTCGACAAGGGCAACTACCGGAAGGCCGTCGTCGACTCCGGCTACATCAAGGAAAGCGACCTCAAGTAACCGCCGGCACCCACTGATTGGAAGGCACGACCATGGCGGGACCCGTCCTGGAAATGCGCTCGATCGTCAAGACCTTCCCCGGTGTCAAGGCGCTGTCGGACGTCACCCTGACCGTCCGGCGGGGCGAGGTCCACGCCATCTGCGGGGAGAACGGCGCCGGCAAGTCGACCCTCATGAAGGTCCTCTCCGGCGTCCACCCGCACGGCACCTACGAGGGCGACATCCTCTTCGAGTCGGAGGTCTGCCGCTTCCGGGACATCCGGGCGAGCGAGCAGCGCGGCATCGTGATCATCCACCAGGAGCTGGCCCTGGTGCCCTACCTCTCCATCGCGGAGAACATCTTCCTCGGCAACGAGCACGCCAGGCGCGGACTCATCAACTGGAACGACACGCTCAGGCACGCCGGCGAGCTGCTGCGCCGGGTCGGGCTCGACGAGCACCCGGAGACCCGCGTCGCCGACATCGGCGTGGGCAAGCAGCAGCTGGTGGAGATCGCCAAGGCACTGTCGAAGGAGGTGAAGCTGCTCATCCTCGACGAGCCGACCGCGGCGCTCAACGACGAGGACAGCGGCAAACTCCTGGACCTCATCCTGCAGTTGAAGGACCAGGGCATCACCTCGATCATCATCTCCCACAAGCTCAACGAGATCCGCAGGGTCGCCGACTCGGTGACGATCCTCCGCGACGGACGCACCATCGAGACGCTCGACGTGACGGCGCCGGAGACCACCGAGGACCGGATCATCAGCGGGATGGTCGGCCGCGACCTGGAGCACCGTTTCCCGGAGCGGACGCCGCACCGGCCCGAGGAGGGCACGGCCCCGGCCCTGGAGATCCGCAACTGGACCGTGCACCACCCGATCGACCAGCAGCGCAAGGTGGTCGACGACGTGTCGCTGAAGGTGCGGCGCGGCGAGATCGTCGGCATCGCGGGCCTCATGGGCGCCGGCCGCACCGAGCTGGCCATGAGCGTCTTCGGGCGGGCCTACGGCCGCTACGCGGGCGGCACGGTGCTCAAGGACGGCCGGGAGATCCGCACCAGGACCGTCCCGGAGGCGGTCCGCAGCGGCATCGCCTACGTCACCGAGGACCGCAAGCGCTATGGCCTGAACCTCATCGACACCATCAACCGCAACATCTCGCTGACCGCGCTGGGCAAGGTGGCCCGGCGCGGTGTGGTGGACGAGCACGCGGAGCGGCGGGTCGCCGAGGGCTTCCGCACGTCCATGAACATCAAGGCGCCGACCGTGTTCGAGCCGGTGGGCAGGCTGTCCGGCGGCAACCAGCAGAAGGTCGTCCTCAGCAAGTGGATCTTCGCCGGTCCCGATGTGCTGATCCTCGACGAGCCCACGCGCGGCATCGACGTGGGCGCCAAGTACGAGATCTACACGGTCATCGACCAGCTGGCCGCCCAGGGCAAGGCGGTCGTCTTCATCTCCTCCGAGCTGCCCGAGCTGCTCGGCATGTGCGACCGCGTCTACACGATGGCCGCGGGGCGGCTGACCGGCGAGTTCTCGCGGGCCGAGGCCTCGCAGGAAGCACTGATGCGGCAGATGACGAAGGACAAAGAGGTATCGCGATGAGCACGGAAGTCACCGACAAGACCCCGGCCGCCGCGCCGCCCGGCAGGGGCGGGGCGGGCGCCGGCGGCGGGCTGCTGCAGCTGGTGCTGGACGGCATGCGCCGCAACATGCGCCAGTACGGCATGCTGATCGCCCTCGGCGTGATCGTCGTGCTGTTCGCCGTGTGGACCGAGGGCGACCTGCTGCTGCCGCGCAACGTCTCCAACCTGGTGCTGCAGAACAGCTACATCCTGATCCTCGCGATCGGCATGATGCTGGTCATCATCGCGGGCCACATCGACCTGTCGGTGGGCTCGCTGACGGCGTTCGTCGGGTCCATGGCCGCGGTGTTCATGGTCAGGAACGACCTGCCGTGGCCGCTCGCCGTGGTGCTGTGCCTGGCCGTGGGCGCGGTCGCCGGCGCCGTCCAGGGCTTCTTCATCGCCTACGGCGGCATACCGTCGTTCATCGTGACCCTGGCGGGCATGCTCATCTTCCGCGGTCTGACGGAGATCTTCCTGAAGGGCCAGACGCTCGGTCCCTTCCCGGAGGGCCTGCAGAAGGTCGCCAACGGCTTCCTGCCCGAGGTCGGCCCGAAGACCAACTACCACAACCTCACCCTGCTGCTGGGGCTGGCGCTCATCGCGTTCGTGGTGTTCCAGGAGCTCCGCGACCGCAAGCGGCAGCAGGAGTTCGCCCTGGAGGTGCCGCCCGCCCGGCTGTTCGCGCTGAAGCTGGTCGCGCTGGCCGCCGCGGTGCTGGTGGTCACGCTGCTGCTGGCCAGCTACAAGGGCGCCCCGATCGTTCTGCTGATCCTGGGCGTGCTGCTCGTCGGCTTCGGTTACGTGATGCGCAACGCCGTCGTCGGCCGCCACATCTACGCCATCGGCGGCAACCTGCCCGCGGCCAAGCTGTCGGGCGTGAAGGACAAGAAGGTCACCTTCCTGGTCTTCCTGAACATGGGCATGCTCGCGGCCCTGGCGGGCCTGGTCTTCGCCGCCCGCTTCAACGCGGCCTCGCCCAAGGCCGGCCTGAACTTCGAGCTGGAGGCGATCGCGGCCTCGTTCATCGGCGGCGCGTCGATGAGCGGCGGCGTCGGCACCGTCCTCGGCGCGATCATCGGCGGTCTGGTCCTGGGCGTGCTGAACAACGGCATGAACCTCGTCGGCATCGGCACCGACTGGCAGCAGGTCATCAAGGGCCTGGTGCTGCTGGCGGCGGTCGGGTTCGACGTGTGGAACAAGCGCAAGGTCGGTTCGTAGGTCAGCTCGGGCCCCGCACCGACCGTGCGGGGCCCCTTCCTCTCACGGGAGCCGCAGTGGAAATGAGCAGACGAACGGTCATCGCGGGCGCGGCGGCCGCGGGTGTCACGGCCGCGACGGCAGGGACGGCGCACGCCGCCCCGGCAGGCAGGGGGAAGCCGGTGAAGGAGCTCTTCGGCACACTCGCCGACGGCACCAGGGTGTACCGCTGGTCGCTGGCCAACGGCGGGACCCGGATGAAGGTCCTGTCCTACGGCGGCATCGTGCAGTCCCTGGAGATCCCGGACCGGCACGGCCGGTACGCCAACGTCTCCCTGGGCTACGACGACCTCGACGCGTACGTCGCCGGCACCACCTTCTTCGGCGCGACCATCGGCCGCTACGGCAACCGCATCGCGAAGGGCCGCTTCACCCTGGACGGCACCGTCCACCAGCTCTCCGTCAACGACGGCGAGAACAGCCTGCACGGCGGCGCCAGGGGCTTCAACACCCGCGTCTTCGACGTCGAGCCGTTCACCCGGGGCTCCGACGTCGGCCTGCACCTGTACTACACGAGCGCCGACGGCGAGATGGGCTACCCGGGCACCCTGCGCACGAAGGTGACCTTCACCCTCACCCGGCACGGCGACTGGCGCGTCGACTACCGGGCCACCACCGACAAGCCGACGGTCGTCAACCTGACCAACCACACCTACTACAACCTCGCGGGCGAGGGCAGCGGCAGCGTGTACGACCACGAACTGACGCTGCGCGCGTCCCGCTACACCCCCACCGACTCCGGTCTCATCCCCACGGGCGAACTGGCGCCGGTGGGGGGCACCCCGTTCGACTTCCGCCGGGCCAAGCCCGTCGGCCGGGACATCCGCGCCGGGCACCCCCAGTTGGTCACCGCCAAGGGCTTCGACCACAACTTCGTCCTCGACCAGGGCGTGACCGCCGAGCCCGAGCACGCCGTCACCCTGCGCGACCCGCGGTCCGGCCGCACCCTGAGGATCGCCACGGACCAGCCGGGCGTGCAGTTCTACTCGGGCAACTTCCTCGACGGCACCCTGGTCGGTCCCTCCGGACACACCTACCGGCAGGGCGACGGACTGTGCCTGGAGACGCAGCACTTCCCGGACTCGCCGAACCGGCCGTCCTTCCCGTCGACCGTGCTGCGCCCCGGGCAGGTCTACCGGACGACGACAGTCCACTCCTTCGGTGCCTGATCGGAACCGGCGGAGCACCCGTCCGCGCCCGTGAGTTGAACGGCCCGGTCGCCGCCGTCGTATGCATGGGTGGCCCGCGCTCCCCCCCGCGCGGGCCACCCACAGACGACGGGTCCGGACGTCCCCGCCGGGCCCGCCTCAGACGGAGGTTCCATGGCCGGCAACGTCACCTCGCTGTTCCGCGGCACGGCGGCGCACAGCCCCTCGATGGCGGCGCTGACGCGTGAGGGCGGCGACGGGGCCGGGCCGGTGGACTTCTGCATCCCGTGCAACCCGTACTTCCCCACGCCGGAGATGTTCGACGAGATGGCGGCCCGGCTGCGCGAGATCATCACCTACTACCCGAGCGGCGCGGACACCATCACGGCCGAGCTGTGCAGCCTCCTCCAGCTCCCGCCGCAGTGCGTGGCCATGGGCAACGGATCCACCGAGCTGATCACCTGGATCGACCACCTGCTGGTCCGCGAGTCCCTCGCCGTCCCCGTCCCCACCTTCGGCCGCTGGACCGACCAGCCGATGGAGACCGGCAAACGGGTCGACATGTTCCCGCTGCAGGAGGCCGGCGGCTTCGCCCTCGACCCCGGGCAGTACGCGGAGTTCATCCGGTCCCGCGGCTCCCGGGTCGCCGTGATCTGCAATCCCAACAACCCCGACGGAGGCTTCCTGCACCGGCAGCAGGTGGTGCAGTTCATGGACGCGATGGCCGATCTGGACCTGGTCGTGATCGACGAGTCGTTCCTGGAGTTCGCCGACGCGGAGGCCGAACCCAGCGTCGTCCAGGAGGCCATGCTCCGCCCCAACGTCGTCGTCCTGCGCAGCCTCGGCAAGAACTTCGGCCTGCACGGCATCCGCTTCGGCTACCTGGTCGCCAACCCGGCGCTCGCGGGCCGGATCCGCTCGATGCTGCCGAAGTGGAACCTGAACTCCTTCGCCGAGTACGTGGTGTTCATGCTGAAGGAGCACGGTGCCGCGTATCAGCAGAGCCTGCAGCAGGTGCGCCGCGACCGGCTGGAGATGGCCAGCCACCTCTCCGCGCTGCCCGGCCTGACGGTCTACCCGTCGCAGGGCAACTTCCTCTTCGTGCGCCTGCCCGTGGGCGCCGAGGGAACCGTGGTCCGGGACCGGCTGCTCACCGAGCACCGGATCCTGGTCCGTGAGTGCGGCAACAAGATCGGTTCGTCCAGCCGCTTCCTGCGTCTCGTGGTGCGCCCCCAGGTGGACGTGCGTCGCCTGGTGTCCGGCCTGGAGTCGGTGCTCTACGGGACCGGGAGGGAAGCCGCCGTGCCCGAGCCGGGTATCGGGACCACCTACAGCTCGGGTACGGCGGCCGTGGACCGGCTGATCAACGCGACCAACGGCGCGGGCACGCGGATGCCGGCCGCCCCGGCGGGGGGTGCCGGCGCCGGGGCGCGGCCCGCGGCCGCCCCGGCCCCCGTCCCCGGCCCCGGTGTGCCGCTCCCCGCTCCCGTGCCGGCCGTGCCCGCCGCGCGGCCGGCCGGCGCCGGGATGCCGCTGTCGGCGGCGGCACCGGCCATGCCCCAGCCCGCCGCACCGGCGCCCGTCCCCGCTCCGGCCCCTGCTCCCGCTCCTGCTCCCGTTCCGGCGCAGCCCTTGGCCCCGGCCGCCTCACACCAGGCACCCACCCCGGCCCCGATGCCGGCGCCGGTGCCCGCCGCCGCGGCGGTCCCGGTGCCCTCTCCGGTGCCCGGCCCGGCGCCGGTGCCGATGTCGTCCCCGGTGCCCGCCGCGGCGGCGACCGGTCTCACCCCGCCGGGGGTCCCCGCCCGCGGCGGCCTCACGGCCGCCCAGGTGAGGGGCATGACCGCCCCCGGCGTCCCCGGCCTGGCCCCTGCCCCGGCGACCGGCTGGCCGGCCCCGCAGACCTGGCCGGACGCGGCGGGAATGGGCCAGGCGGGCTGACCGGGCCGGGGAACGGCCGCACCCTCGGGCCATCGCGGTGACCAGGGGCGGCACGCGACACCGGACGCCCGGCTCGCGCCCGCCGGGGAATCCGCCGGGTGCCGCCCTCATCCCGGGCGGCGGGACCGGGTCCCCTTCGCCGGGTGCCGCCCCCGACCCCCGGCGGCCAGGTGCGGGCCGGCGTCAGCCGGCTGTCGCGGAACCCGGCGGTGCACCGCGGTGACGTTCGCTGAGGCGCCAGTACGGCACCGGCAGGTCCACCTCGGCCCGCACGGTCTTGCCTGGTGCCCCGTGTTCGCGGTCCAGCACCTCCCAGCGGTCGGCGAGGGCATCGACGACCGCCAGTCCGCGGCCGGTGTCGTCGAGGGGGCCGGCCGGCCGCACCTCACACGGCCCCGGCGGCAGCGCGCCGGCGCGGGGATCGGTCACCTCGACACGGACGCTGCCTGTGACGAGCGAGAGCCGCAGCTCGAAGTGCCGCCCCGGAACCCGGCCGTGGGTCACCGCGTTGGCCGCCAGCTCCGCGACGACCGCCACCACGGCGTCGGACGGCGCGGAGGCCGGCGGGACACCCCAGGTCTCCAGCTGACGCACGGCGAGCCGGCGGGCGAGCCGGGCACCGCGCGGTGTCGCGCTGAGTCGCTGAGTGAACGTACGTACGGTAACCGGCGGTTCGGGGGTGGTGCGTGCTGTCATACCCGGATACTGGCGCACACGGAGGCCGCTTAACCAGGTCAGGGCCGCGTACGCTGTCGCGCCGTACGCGGTGACCGGCCGGACGGTACCGGTGACGTGCCGTGACCATGGGCGCGGGAGGTGACCGACGGTGGTCGACGGCCGGCGTGTGCGCGGTTCCGGCGAACAGCGACTGCCTGGAAACAGCCGAACACCCCCTTCGGCTCAGTGACCGCGGGGCGCCGGTGAGGGCGGCCCGTCCGGTGCGGGTCGGGCGGGCCGCCGTTCGCCGGTGGGTCAGGACCGCGGGCACTCCTTCCACGCCAGGTGGTACACGGTGCTGATGTCGCCGTCGGTCGAGTCCATCGTCATGAAGCTGACCTTGCCGGGCGCGGACGTGCCGGCGCTGACTCTCAGCTCGGTGTTGATGTTGAAGTTGCGCAGCACCCCGCAGGGCGCCCAGACCAACTGGGCCCAGTCGGTCTCGTCGGTGGCCTGCCAGTCGTCGTTGTAGGGGCCGCTGAAGGGGTGGTTCCTGACGGCGGTGCTCGGCGAGCCCTGGAAGTAGTACGACGCCCTCTGGGTACCGCTCGCGCCCTGCTGGAGCGAGGCGAAGCCGCGGTAGTCGGCGCTGGCGATGGCGTAGCTGAAGCCCTGCGGGACGTGGACGACCAGGTTGAGCTGGCAGTTCTTGCGGAAGGCCGTGGGGTCGGAGGTGCCGCCCGCCTGGGCGAGATAGTCGCTGTAGGTGACGGTGAAGGCCGTGTTGTCCGGGGAGACGGCGACGGCGGCCGTCCCCTGCGGACAGCCGGAGCCGTTCACCGTGGCCACGTCGATGACGATCTTGTCCGGGGGCGGGTCGTCGAACACGGGGGACGGGTGCTGCGCGGGTAGCGCGGTGGTCAGGAGCGCGGCGATCGCGCCGCTCATGAGCAGTCCGCCGGTCATGGTTCTCCCATCCGTTCAAGGGCGTGCGGTGGGGGGTGCTGGGACGTTCCGGTTCGGTCAGGTGCTCTTTGTGCCGCGCGCCTGCTGTGTCATGGGCACGACAAAGCAGGCGGCGCACACGCCCCAGGCCCGTGGAGAAACCATGAGGGACCCGTGAAGGCCGGGAGCGGTCGCATCGTACGCACGCGCTGCGCGACAGGCCAGGTCGGTCTCCGGCCATTCGGGCGGTCCGGGCGGTCCGCGACCGTGGAGAATGGCCGGGCCCGCTCCCCGTAAGATCGCCCGGGAGGCAGACCCTTGGCGCTCAGCAGACGTACTTTCAGCGCCCTCGCCGGCACCGCCGCGCTCGGCTTCGCGCTGGGCGGCAGTGGCGGGCCGGGGGCGTCCTCGGCCTACGCCGCACGCGAGGTCCCCACGGGCCCGCCGCCCGCGCCGCCCCGCGCCGACGGCCGGCGGCACTCGGTCGAGTTCGACCGCCACTCCCTCGTCGTGGACGGCCGGCGGCTGGTCCTGTGGTCGGGCGAGATGCACCCCTTCCGGCTGCCGAGTCCCTCCCTGTGGCGCGACGTCCTGCAGAAGCTGCGCGCGCACGGCCACAACGCCGTCACCGTCCCCGTGGCCTGGAACCACCACTCCCCCGCGCCGGGACGGTACGACTTCACCGGCGTGCGGGACCTGGACCTGTTCCTGCGCACGGCGGCCGAGACCGGTCTGTACGTCGTGCTGCGCCCCGGACCGTACATCGGCGCCGACATCGACGGCGGCGGCCTCCCGGGCTGGCTCCCGGCCACACCGGACGGCACCGCCCGCGCCGCCGACCCGGCCTACCTCTCACACGTCGACGAGTGGCTGAGCGCCGTCGACGCCGTCGCCGTACGGCACCTGTTCACGTCGGGCCGGGGCACGGTGCTGCTCTACCGCCTGGAGGACGGGGCGGACGTCCGTGTCAACGAGCCCGCCGGCCAGGCCTACCTGGCACACCTGTACGGCAGGCTCCGCGCCGACGGCATCGACGTCCCCCTCTTCCACGCCGGCGCAGACCGCGTCCGCACCTGGATTCCCGGCCCCTCCGGCGCCGACGCCGGAAAGGGGCCCGGTCTCCTCGCCGTGAGCGGGGCCGGCGCGGCCGATCCGTGGGGCGGGGCCCGGTTCGACGGCAAGGGTTACGCCGAGGCGCGGCGCACCCGCGACGCCGCGTACGAGCGGCGCACCGGACTCACCCGGCTCGCCCGGGGCATCACCGTGCACGACACCGGCACGGCCTTCGGCGGCACCTCCTGGGGCTGGCTGCCCGCGCCGGACGTCTACACCTCGTACGACCACGGGGCCGCCGTCGACGAGGGGCGCAGGCCCACCGGGAAGCTGGCGGCGGCGCACCAGATCGGGCACATGCTGCGGACCGTCCCGGACTTCGCCAAGCTGGAGCCGGCCGGGCACGTCGGGGTGGCCGGGCTGACGACGCAGCACCTGACCAATCCGGACACAGGCGCCCACGTCCACGTCCTGCGCAACGACGGTGACCGGGACGTGGCGTCGACGATGCGTCTCGCCGGGCACGAGCTGCCGGTCGCCGTGCCGGCCGGGGACGCCCAACTGGCTGTCACCCACCTCACGCTGGGGCGGCGGAAGGTGCGCTACTCCACCGCGCAGCCGATGCTGTGGACCCGCGCGGGGCGGCAGGACGTCGCCGTCTTCGTCGGCCGGCGCGGCGAACTGGCGCACCTCGCCCTGGACTGCGCCGAGGAGCCGCTGGTGACGCGGCTGGACGCGGAGGCCGCGTTCGTCTACGACCTGGGCGTGCTGCGCGTGACGGCGCCGCTCGGCGAACGGGGGCTGATCCGCGTCCTGGTCGAGGGCGACGGCGAGGACCGGCCGCTGCTGCTGCTGTTCGCCGACGACGCGACCTCGCTGCGCCTGTGGCCGTACGACACCCCGTCGGGCTCCCTGCTGGTCTACAGCCCGGCCGCGATGCTGCGCACCGCCGAACTGCGCGGCTCGACGGTCCACCTCACCGGCGACACCCTGGGCGAGGGCCGAATGGAGGTCTGGGCGCCGCGCGGCATCGAGCGTGTGACGTGGAACGGCGCCAAGGTGCCGGCCACGTCCAGCACGTCCACGAGCCTGCTCAGCGACGGCCCGCTGCCCGGAGCGCCGGACGCCCTCGGGGTGAGTCTGCCCGCACTCGGCGGCTGGCGGATGCGGGTGGAGAACCCCGAGTCCGCGCCGGGCTTCGACGACTCCGGCTGGCAGTCCGCCGGCCGGACGGCCCCGGACGGCGCGGCACCGGCGTCCGGGGGGCAGCCGGTGCCGTCCGCCGACGACCACGGCTTCCCCTACGGGGACGTCTGGTACCGGGGCGCGTTCGCGGACGCCACCGGCGTCGAGGCGGTGTCACTGTCCTACCGCACCGGCACCCAGGGCCTGCTGATGGCGTGGCTGGACGGCGACCCGCTGGGCACGCACCGGATGCCGGTGCCCGACGGACGCACCCTGGACCGGGGCACCTGGACGGACACGGCCGCCTTCCCGGTCGGCGAACGGCTGCGCACCCCGGGCAGGCACGTGCTGTCCGTGCTGGTCCGGCCGATGGCGCACGCCCAGGACGGCCCGGGACAGGCCACCGGACGGGCGGCCCGCGGGCTGACCTCGGTCGCCTTCACGGGCGCCACCCCGAAGGTGAGGTGGCGGATCCAGGGCGCGACGGCACCCGACCCGGTGCGCGGGCCGCTGAACAACGGCGGTCTGCACGGCGAGCGGGAGGGCTGGCACCTGCCGGGCTTCCCGGACCGCGACTGGGAGTCCGTGCGCCTCCCGCGCGCGGAGCGGCGGCAGGGCGTGACCTGGTACCGGACCACCTTCGCCCTCGCCGTGCCGGCGGACACCGACGCCTCGGTCGGCCTGGTCCTCGACGACGACCCCCGCCGTTCCTACCGCGTCCAGATCTTCCTGAACGGCTGGAACATGGGCCAGTACATCAACGACGTGGGCCCGCAGCACACCTTCGTCCTGCCCAACGGCATCCTGCGCACCCGCGGCACCAACACGCTGGCCCTGGCGGTCCTGTCGGAACTCGGCACGCTCTCGGGCCCGGGCCGGGTCCGCCTGGAGCTCCTGGACGCGGTGACGGGGGGCGTCCCGGTGACGCCGGTGCCGTCGCCGGGGCGGTGAGACCCTTGCGGCGAGCAGGGGTCGACCTCGACTTGGCGACGGCCACGGTGGCGCCTGCGAGTGCGGTCGTCCGCTCCACGTACCGGCCGCCTTCCAGGTCGTAGACCACGAGCATGGGCGCGGGCTCGAACTCCAGTCGCCAGAAGTGGGGAACGCCTGCCTCGGCGTAGAGCATCGGCTTGGACGTGCGGTCCACCGTACGGTTGCCGGGAGAGACGAGCTCGACCACGAGCTGGACGGCGTCGGCGTCAGCGTCGACGCTGACGCCGTCGTCGGCGGTCGCGTCGGCGTCGGTGGAAATCCTCTGGCGAGCAAGAGCGTCGGCATGGGGCGCGCATGGCTTGGTCAGCTTCTCCAGCTTGCCGTTGCGCGCCGCACGGCCCTCGCCGGATCGCGTGACGCGGACACGTCCACACGCGTAGGCTCGGACGACCTGCCGTGGACAGGGGACGAGGGGCCGGAGGGGAGAAACGGATGGACGGGGCGGGCGGGCGCCGAGCCGCGGTCCGGATCGCCGGGGCGCCGCCACGGCGCGGGGTGCCCGGGGCTCCCAGGCCCGCCGTCGCCGGGCCGGCGCCCCGCGGCGGGAGCGGAGGAGCCGCACGGTGACGCGTCTGCCCGGGCCGGCCCTGCTCTGCTGCCTCCTCGGTCCGGCCGTCGACCCCGGCCGCCTCACGCCGGTGCCGGACGCGCGGCCGGTCCTGCTCGCGCTGGACCCGGCGGCGCTGACCGACGCGTTCTCCATCTCCTTCTGGATCCCGACCGCGGTCCTGACCACGGCGCTGGCCATCAAGCTGCCCACGATCATCCGGCTGTGGAAGGACCCCCTGCTGCGCGCGGTCGGCGGGCTGCTGCTGCTCGCCTGCGGGGTGTTCACCTTCGTCGCGCCGTCGACGATCGCCTGGACCAACCGCGTCACCGGCGTGCCGAACATCTCCGCGCCGTGGGTGTACTCGCTGCTCACCGCCTTCTGCGGGTCCTGCCTGCTGCTGATCATCGCCTGGCGCAACGGCCTGTCGGACCGCTCGGCCGCGACCCGCCGCGCCATGCGCCGGGTCGTCTCGGTGTACTCGGGCGTGATCATCGCGCTGTGGGTGCTGTTCGCCCTCGCGGACGTGCCCGTGGAGCGGCTGCGGGACCTGGACACGTACTACGCCAACACCCCGTTCATGCGCGAGGAGATCCTGCTCTACCTGCTCGCGCACGCGGTCGCCGTCCTCATCACCTCCCGGGTGATCTGGAACTGGGTCCGCACCGACGGGCTCGACGCCTGGCTGCGCGGGGGGCTGAAGTCCCTGGGCGCCGGCTACGGACTGAACCTGATCTTCGACGCGCTCAAGCTCACCGCCGTCGTGGCCCGTTGGACCGGGCACGACCTGGACTGGCTGAGCACGGACCTGGCGCCGCCGGTCGCCTGCCTGTCGGCGATCCTCATCGCGGTCGGCTTCATCGTGCCGCACGCCGGCCAATACCTGCACGAACGCTGGCGCGTCCGGCTCGCCCACCACGAACTGCGGCCCCTGTACCAGCTGATGCGGACCGTCGACGGCGGCCGGGTCCCCCCGCTGCTGCGGGCCAGCCCGGAGCTGCGGCTGACCCGGCGCGAGACGTTCATCCGCGACGTGCTGCTGCCGCTGGCCCGCCGCGTCGACGAGGACCTGCGCGGGCGGGCGTACGACGCCGCGCTCGCCCTCGGCCACCCGCCCGAGGACGCCAAGGCGCTGGCAGCCGCGGTGGCGATCCTGGACGCCGTCGAGGGCCGCGCGCGGGCCCCGCACGACGAGAGCGCCCCCGGCCCCGACACCACCGACCTGCTGCGGGAGATCGGCGCGGTGTCCCGGGCCCTGCGCCACCGCGACCGCGTCGAGGCGGTGCGCGCCCGCGCGGGCCGTCCGGCGAAGAGCGTGCCCGTCCATGAGTGAGCACGGCCCGGGGAGCTTCCCCTTCCGTCGGCCGTCCGAGCATGATGGGGGCAGGCGTGGTCGGAGCACGGGGGAACAGGGTGCGTAGGAAAAGGGAGATGCGGCGCCTCGCCGACGCCCTCATCGACCCCATGCGGGTGCCGGTGCCCGCCGACCCCGAGGCCTTGTTCGCCGCCCTGGTCGAATCCGTCAGCGCCTGGCGGGGACGCAGGGTCGTCATCCGCCGGGAGGTCTTCCCGCCGCACACCGCCAGCGGGCTGTGGCTGGAGGGCGAGGCGCAGGACGTCGTGGTCGTCGACCGGCGGGCCGCCGTGTGGCACCAGATCGTGATCTTCTGCCACGAGGTGTGGCACATGAAGCGGCGCGGCGCCGGCCCGCCGTCCGGCGCGGGCGCGGAGGGCCCGCCCCGGCCCGTCGCGGCCCGCACCGACTTCAGCCTGGCCGACGAGCAGGAGGCCGACCTCTTCGGCATGCTGATGGGCCGCCGGCTGCGCGGCTGGCTGGAGGCCCCGGCCGACTCCGTGCCCGCCGCCGGCGACGACGACCTCGCCGGACGCATCGGTGCCGCACTCAACTACCGCGGGACACGGGGACGATGAGCGGCACGATCAACTACGTCAGCTGCGGCGTGCTCTGGCTGGGCCTGGGAATGAAGGCCCCGGACCTGGTGCGCCACCGGCACGACCCGTACCTGCGCGCCATCTGCGCGGTGCTGGGCCTGGCCGGCGCGTGCTTCTTCCTCGGCGCCCCGCCCACGGTGGGCGCGATCAACCACCTCAGCGGTGTCCCGAACCTCGCCGCGCCGCTCACGTACGCCTCCATCACGGCGTACAGCGCCGCCTCCCAGGTGCTCATCGTCTACTGGCGGGGCGGGCCGCGCGTGCACCTGGTCGTCCGCCGCTGGATGCTCGCCTACGCGGTCGTGGTCGCCGGTATCACGACCACCTTCTGCCTGGGCGACGCCCCGGTGGAGCGGCGCACCGACCTGGACACCTACTACGCGACGACGCCGTTCATCGCCGAGATGATCGTCCTGTACCTGGTCGGGCACCTGGCCGCCGTCTGCGTCACCATGGTGTCGTCGCTGCGCTGGGCCCGGGAGGTGCACGGCTGGCTCCGGGCGGGCCTGGTGGTCCTGGGCGTGGGCACCCTGTGCAACGCCGGTTACAGCGTGACCAAACTCGCCGCGGTGGCGGCCCGCTGGTGCGGGTGGGACTGGTCGGCGCTGGGCACGCACGTCTCCCCGGCGGCCGCCGGGCTGGGCGCCCTGCTGACAGCCGTCGGCATCCTGGTGCCGCTGACCGGCCCCCGGCTGGCGGAGTGGGTGCGCGCCTGGCGGACGTACGGCCGTCTGGCACCCCTGGAGCGCGCGCTGGACGACGTCCTCACGCGCCGCGCGCTGCGGCTGCCCAGGCCCCGCTGGGCCGCCCCCACCACCCGGCTGATGTGGCGTCAGACCAGCATCCACAACGCGCTGGGCTACCTGGACTCCCGCTTCGACCGCGCCCTGTACGAGCGGGTCCACGACGCGGTCCTGGAGGCGACGGGCGACGCGGAGCGGGCCGGGGCCGCCGCGTGGGCGGCGGTCGTCGCCGAGGCCGGGCGCGCCGACGCCGGGCGCGGGCCGGAGGCCCCGCGCACCGGTGCGGCCGGCCGGCTGCCCGGCGCGGTGCCGGGTCCCGAGGCCCTGGTGCGCATCGCCGACGCGCTGGCCGCGTCCCCGCCCGCCCCGTGCGTCCGCGTCCGCAGCGGCACGACCCCCACGACCCCGAGGGGCACCGGATGAACCGCACGCCGCCGGCGCGACCGCCGCACCCTGCCGCACCCGCACCCGCACCCGCACCCGCACCCGCACCCGCACCCGCACGGAGGTGCCGGGCATGAGCCTCGTCGTCTATCTGGCGGCCGTGGTGTTCGCGCTGTCCGGCGTCGTGCTGCTGCGCCGGCCGCGCCCCGCCGCGCGGAACCCGCTGACCGTCTCCACGTGCGTGGCGATCGCGCTCGGCACGCTGGTCTTCGTCTGCTCCGCGCCGCTGACCCTCGCCGCCGTCAACCACCTCACCGGCGTGCCGAACTTCGGCGCCCCGCTGACCTACGGCATGCTCTCCGCGTACAGCTGCTCCCTGCTCGTCCTGCTGGTCCACTGGCGGGGCGGTCCGCCCGAGCGGGTCAGGGCCCTGGCGCTGCGCAGCGTCGCCGTCTACGGTCCGCTGGTGGTGGCGATCGTGGTGCTCTTCGCGCTCGGCGACGCGCACACCGAGCGGCTCACCGACTTCGACACGTACTACGCCGGCACGCCCTGCCTGCGCGAGATGATCCTGCTCTACCTGATCGGGCACAGCGCCGCGACCGTATCGATGTGCGTGCTGTGCGTGAAGTGGAGCCGCGAGGTCACCGGGCTGCTCAGGGCCGGGCTGCGGCTGATCATCCTCGGCGTGCTGCTCGACGTGGCGGGCTTCCAGGCCACCAAGTACGCCGCCGTGGCGGCGCGTTGGTCGGGTCACGACCTCGACGTGCTGTCCACGGAGGTGGCGCCGCCGATGGCCTCGCTCGGCGCCCTGCTGTGTTCCGCCGGCTTCGTGCTGCCGAGGCTGCTGCCGTCGGCCGTCGCGCAGTGGCAGAGCCTGCGCGACCACCGCAGGCTGGGCCCGCTGTGGGCGCGGGTGCGCTTCGCCTCCACCGCGCCGGGGCCACCCGGTTCCTGGTGGCGGCTCCCGCAGGAGCGGCTGCAGTGGCGAGAGGTGTCCATCCACGACGCCCTGCTCGCGCTGGCCCCCTACTTCGACGACCGGGTCCGCGAACGCGCCCGTGACGCCGCCCTGCGCCACGGACGCACCGCGCACCAGGCGCGGATCGCCGCGGAGGCGGCCATGCTCGCCGACGCGGCCCGGCGGGCCGCCGCCCGCGAGACGCCCCTCGACCCGTCGAGCGGCTACCGCCTGCACGCCACCGAGGTGCCCGGTGCGGGCGGGCTGGTGGAGCTGGCGCAGGCACTGGCCGACACGACCGACGTCACCGCCGCCCGCAGCGGAGCGGTGCAGACCTCCCATGGCTGAGGCCATGGCCGACTCCGAGGAGCCCCATGCCGCGTAGAGCTGTCGTCATCGGTGCCGGGCTGGCCGGCATGCTGGCCGCGGCGGCCCTGTCCGACGCCGTGGAGGAGGTGGTCGTGCTCGACCGGGACGACCTGCCCGACGGGCCGGAGCACCGCAGGGGGCTCCCGCAGGGACGCCACGCGCACCTGCTCATGGCCGGGGGACTGGCCGCCATGGAGGATCTGCTGCCCGGGGCGGATGTGCGCGGACGGCTGCTCGCCGCGGGCGCGCGGGAGATACCGCTCGGCTCGGGCATGGTGGCCCTCACACCCGAGGGGTGGTTCCGGCGCTGGCGCCACGACGGGCCCCGCATGATCACCTGCACCCGGGCGCTGCTGGACTGGACCGTCCGGCAGACCCTCCTCGACCGCACCGGGGCCGAGTTCCGCAAGGGCCGGGTCCTCGGCCTCACCGGCACCCGGGGACGCGTGCGCGGTGTGCGGGTGGCGGACGCGCGGGGCGAGGGCGACCTCGACGCGGACCTCGTTGTCGACGCGAGCGGGCGCGGGTCCCGCGTGGTCCCTTGGCTGGCGGAGCTGGGGGTGACCGGGATCCGCGAGCGGAGCGTCGACTCCGGGCTGGTCAACGCCACGCGGATCTACCGCACGCCGGCGGGCGCGGAGGACTTCCCCCTGACGATGGTGCAGGCCGATCCGTACGTCTCCCGGCCGGGACGCAGCGGCATGGTCCTGCCCGTCGAGGGCGGCCGCTGGATGGTCAGCCTCGCCGGCACGCGCGGCGGCGAGCCGCCGACGGACCCCGACGGCTTCCTGCGGTACCTGCTCGACCTGCCGGACCCCATCGTGGGCCGCCTCGTCTCGGGCGCCGAGCCGCTGACCGACGTGCACATCAGCCGCAGCACCAGCAACAGCCGGCGCCACCTGGAGAAGGCCCCGCACTGGCCGGAGCGGCTCGTCGTGCTCGGCGACGCGCTGGCCACCTACAACCCCGCCTACGGGCAGGGTATGTCGGTGGCCGCGCTCGGTGCCCGGTGCCTGGCCCGGGAGCTGCGGCGCAGCGGGCCGGAGGCGCCGGGACTGGCCCGCCGGGTGCAGCGGGCGGCGGGCCGGTCGGTCGACGCGGCCTGGGCGGCGGCCGTCGGCCAGGACGTGTGGTATCCGGGCACCCGCGGCGGGCGGCCGGGCCTGGCCGACCGCCTCGTCACCGGCTACAGCCGCCGTCTGACGAGGGCGGCCACCGGCTCCTACCGGGCGGCGGCGGCCCTGTGGGACGTCACCAGCCTGCTCACCGGCCCGGCCCGCCTGCTGCACCCGGTCACCGTCGTGGACGTCCTGAACGGCGCTCTGCTCCCTCCCCTGTCCGGTGCCCCGCTCACCCCCGCCGAGCGGAAGATCCTGACGGAGCTGGACCGGACGGCGGGGTGAGACGGGGCGGGGCGACGCCCGGTCGGGGCCGGGCGGAGAGGTGAACGGCGGGCCGGGGCCGGGCGGCGGAGTGAACGGCGGGCCGGGGCCGGACCGACCGGACGGCAGCCGGTCAGCCCGCGAACGGTGGCTGCGGCAGGCCCCGGCCCGCGTCCGGTACCACCAGCAGTGAGCCCGCCAGCGGGTGCGGCGCGGACAGTCCCGTGCGGGCCGTGGTGATGTACAGGTCGGTCAGGCCGGCTCCGCCGAACGCGCAGGAGGTGACGCGCGGGATGGGCAGCTCGACCACCCGGTCCAGCGTGCCGGCGGGCGTGTAGCGGCGGACCGCGCCGCCGTCCCACAGCGCCACCCACACGCATCCGTCGGCGTCGACGGTCAGCCCGTCCGGCGCGCCGGCCCCGTCCTCCAGCGACACCAGCTCCCGCCGGCCCGTCACACGTTCGCCGTCGAAGTCGAAGACGTCGATCCGCCGGGTCGGCGAGTCGACGTAGTACATCAGCCGGCCGTCGGGACCAAAGCCGGTGCCGTTGCTCACCGCCACGTCGTCCAGCACGACCTCGGCCGTGCCGTCACCGGTGAGGCGGGACAGCGTGCCGCCGCCCGGTGCCTCGTCGTAGCGCATCGTGCCGGCCCACAGGGAGCCGTCGGGCGCCACGGCGGCGTCGTTGCCGCGGCGGCCGGGGACCGGGTCGTGGTGCAGCCAGCGGAAGACGCCGTCCGGGTCGGTCAGGCCCACGCCGTCGCGCAGGTTGAGCACCAGCCCGCCGCCCGCACGCGGCGCCGCGGCGCCCACGTGCTGCCCGGTCGTCCGGACCGTGCGCCGGCCCGAGGACGGGTCGAAGGTGTGCACCCGGGAACCGAGGATGTCGACCCAGATCAGCCGCTGCGCGGCCGTGTCCCACGTCGGGCCCTCGCCGAGCTCCGCCCCGGCGCGTACCGCCACCTCGTACGGCGCCCTCATGCCGCGCCCCGGTGACCGAGGCGCTCCGACAGGTCGGCGGCGCCCTTGGCGGCGAGTTCCTCCAGCTCGGCGCGGCGCTCCTCGCTCCAGCGGATCATGGGCACGGAGATGGACAGCGCCGCGACCACCCGGCCGGCGCGGTCGCGCACCGGGGCGGCCACACAGCTGACGTCCGGGTTGGACTCGCGGTTCTCCACGGCGATGCCGCGCCGGCGGATCTCGGTGAGGGCCTCGCGCAGGACGGCGGGGTCGGTGATGCTGTTGGGCGTCATCGCGGCCAGCTCGGCGCCGTCGGGGAGGCGCGCGGCGAGCTCCTGCTCGGGCAGGGAGGCGAGCAGCATCTTGCCGACCGACGTGCAGTGGGCGGGCAGCCGGCGGCCGGCCGCGGACACCATGCGGACCGCGTGCGTGGAGTCGACCTTGGCGATGTAGATGACGTCGGTGTCCTCCAGGATCGCCACGTGCACGGTCTCGTCGCAGGTCTCGGCGACGCAGCGGGCGACCTGAAGGCCCTCGGCGGCGAGGTCGAGCTGCTCCGCGTAGCGGCTGCCGAGCTGGTAGGGGCGGACGCCGAGCCGGTAGCGCCCCGGCTGGCCGGCCACCGGGACGATGTACTTGCGGGCGGAGAGCGTGGTGACCAGTTCGTGCACGGTGGTGCGCGGGAGCTGCAGCCTGCGCACGATGTCGGGGGCCGAGAGCGTGCCGTCCCCGTCGAGAAAGAGCTCGAGTATGTCGAGAGCCCGGGTCACGGCTGGTACGAGACGTCCCACCATCGGCCCCCTCCCTTGTTCCAGGCCTATGTTCGAGATATCAACAGGCGATCGGTATGACGAACGGACAGGCTAGCCACCGCGGAGGTGCCCGGGCAATGGCCGTGTGCGGGAGTCCCGCACGCCACACGGGAAACGCGTCCGCGCGCGGACCGGAACGGACCGGACCGGAGCTGTTCGGAATCCCGGGCCCCGCCCCGGCCCCGCCCGGACTGAGCGAGGATGGACCGTATGCCCACCGCAAGGCGCCCCGACGACCCCGACGGCCCGCACCGCTCCGACCGCCCCGAACGAGCCGGCCGCCCCGCAGCGGCGGACGAGCCGGGTGCGGCCGGCGATCCGGGCCGGACCGGCGGTCCCGGCGGCCGTCCGGGCCGCCCCTTCGGTGCGCTCGGGTTCCAACTGGTCCTGCTGCGCCGTATGGCCGACCACAACCCTGACCTGGTCGACGACGCGCGCCGCGAGCTGGGCGTCTCCCTCACCGAGATGCGCGAGGCCAACAAGCGGTGGCAGGCGATGGTCCGCTCCCGGCGGCCCAGGTCCGCCGGGACTTCACTCGCCGGCCCCGACGGCCTGGCCGGTGCCCCCGTCCGCTCGGTGCTCGGCCGCCCCGAGACGGTGGCGAAGCGCACGCTCGGCGACGTGGAGTGCGAGGTGTGGCAGTGGCGCCTGCCGCTCTGGCCCGACCTGCGCTTCGAGGTCCTGGCCGGACCGGGCGGCGTGGTGTGGAGCGGGTGGCTCGTCCGCGCCCCGGGCAGCCCCCCTCCCGCGCTGCGCACCGTCGAGGACCTCGTCCCCTGGTCCTGCACGGTCGACGAGGTCGCCCGCGCCTTCGCCCCGGCCCGCCCACTGGAGGGCACGGCGCCCACCCGACGGGGCCTCGCCTTCACCGCGCCCGACGCGCGGGGCGTACGACGGAAGGTGGTCGCGGAGTTCACGTGGGGCCTGCTGCAGCGGACCCGGGTCGACGGGTAGGGGCGGGGGGACGGGACCGTCTCGGGCGCGGTCGGCGGACGTATGCCGGCCCGGAGGACCGTCTCGGCACCGGTCGGTGATGACGGCGGCTCGGCGACGGTCCCGGCGCCGGTCGGCCGGCGGCCTCCGGGATCGACTCGGCTCCGGTCAGCCGGCGGCTTCCAGGATCGTCCCGGCCACCCGGGGCACCGAGCCGGGGTGCAGCCAGAGGAAGAGGTTGGGCTCGACCAGTTCGAGTTCCATCACCCGGGGTTCGCCGTGCGGGCCGTCCTCGCCGTCCACGAGGTCGACCCGGGCGTACAGGAGGTCGGGCGTTCCCGGGACGGCGGCCAGCGCGCGCTCCGCGACGGCGAGTTCGGCGGCGTTCGGCGTCCAGGGCGCGAGGTCGGGGTGGGCCACCTTGCGCTGGTCGTAGGGGGTGCCGGGGGCGAGCACGGCACCCTTGCGGCTCGCGTGCAGCAGGCGTCCGCCGAAGAACTGCACCGCCCGCTCGCCGCTGACGTCCACGCCCCGCACGTAGGGCTGCACCATCGCGGTGAGCCCCTCCGCGTGCATCCGCGCCAACTGCCGCAGGGCGGTGTCGTGCTCGTCGGGCGTGTAGCGGGCGGCGAACCGGGCACCGGCGCCGGCGGTGGGCTTGACGACGTACTCGTGGTCGTCGGGGAGGTCGGCGGGGTCGCCGGGGGCGAGGTAGCGGGTGGCCACGACGGGCACCCCGGCCGCCGCCAGCTGCCCGACGTACCGCTTGTCGGCGTTCCACCGCACGACCTCGATCGGGTTCGCCAGACGCGTGACCGCGGCGCACCGCTCGGCCCAGGCCACGAACTCGGCCGCCCGCCAGCTGTAGTCCCAGGTCGAACGGATCACGACGAGGTCGTATCCGCCCCAGTCGGCCTCCGGGTCGTCCCAGTACACGGGGTCCGCGTCCGCCCCGGCGTCCCGAAGCGCCGCTGTCAGTACCGGAAGATCACGGTCGACGCTGACGTCCGGTCCGGGCCGGCAGGTCACGAGCGCTATGCGGGGCACGGGGTGACTCCCTTTCGTACAACAGTCCACCACTGACGGCCTGGCAGGCTAACAAGCGCTCTCCGCGGGGCTCGTGACGGCAGGCACCGCGCTGCGGCAGTCGGGGGCTCCCCGGCCGCCTCGGGCCGCGCCCCCTGCGCGGCGTCCTGGCCGGCCGGGAGGCCCCCGGAGTGACGACCGCCTCAGCCACGGCACGTGGTGACCGGGGTAAGAACGGAGTGTCGTTCCCCGCACGCCCCCGTACTCCGCGTTCCGTGCTCCGTACTGCTCCCTGCTCCCTGCTCCTGCACCCTGCTCCTGCTCCTGCTCCTGCTCCTGCTCCTGCTCCTGCTCCTGTCGTCCGCCTCGTTCGTGAAGGAGTCCTTGCGTGTCCTCACTCTTCCCGGCCCTGCGGGGCAGCCCCGACGAGCAGGTCGCCCTGCGGTTCGGTGACCGGTCGCTGACGTACCGGGCGCTGGCGGACGCCGCCGGTGAACTCGCCGCCCGGATCCGGGGCGCGGACCGGGTCGCCGTGTGGGCGACCCCGGCGCTGGAGACCGCCGTCGCGGTGGTGGCGGCGCTGGAGGCCGGGGTGCCCGCCGTACCGCTCAACCCGAGGTCCGGGGAGAAGGAGCTCGGGCACATCGTGTCCGACAGCGCGCCCTCGCTGCTGCTGGCCGCGCCCGGTGACGACCTGCCCGCCGCACTCGCCGGCCTGGAACGCGTCGAGGTCGACGCGTACGGCACCGCCCCTTCCGGCAGCGACCCCGCCCATCCGCACCGCGGCACCGCCCCGCGCGGGAACGACGCGGCCGGCGAGGACCCCGCCCTGGTCGTCTACACGTCCGGGACCACGGGTCCGCCCAAGGGCGCCGTCATCCCGCGCCGGGCGCTCGCGGCCACCCTGGACGCGCTCGCCGACGCCTGGCAGTGGACCGGCGAGGACGTGCTCGTGCACGGGCTGCCGTTGTTCCACGTGCACGGGCTGGTGCTGGGCGTCCTCGGGCCGCTGCGGCGCGGCGGCTGTGTGCGGCACGTCGGGAGGTTCACCCCGCAGGCCGTGGCGCGGGAGCTGGAGAGCGGGGCCACCATGCTCTTCGGCGTTCCGACCATGTACCACCGCATCGCGGAGGCGCTGGACGACGAACCCGGGCTGGCCGGGGCGCTGGCCGGGGCGCGGCTGCTCGTCTCCGGCTCCGCCGCGCTGCCCGTGCACGACCACGAGCGGATCGCGTCCGCCACCGGGCGGCGGGTGATCGAGCGGTACGGCATGACGGAGACACTGATGAACACCAGCGTGCGGGCGGACGGCGAACCGCGGGCGGGAACCGTGGGCGTGCCGCTGCCCGGGGTCGCCCTGCGGCTCGTGGAGGAGGACGGCACGCCGATCCCGGCGTACGACGGGGAGACGATCGGCGAGATCCAGGTGCGCGGGCCGAACCTGTTCACCGGGTACCTGAACCGGCCCGACGCGACCGCCGCCGCCTTCACCGCCGACGGCTGGTTCCGCACCGGCGACATGGCGGTCCGCGATCCCGACGGCTACGTCCGCATCGTCGGCCGCAGGGCGACGGACCTGATCAAGAGCGGCGGGTACAAGATCGGCGCGGGAGAGATCGAGAACGCGCTCCTCGAACACGCCGGGGTGCGCGAGGCCGCCGTGACCGGCGAGCCGGACGCCGACCTCGGCGAGCGCGTCGTCGCCTGGGTCGTCCCGGCCGATCCGCAGTCGCCGCCCGGGACCACGGAGCTGGCCGACCACGTGGCCCGCCGGCTCGCCCCGCACAAGCGGCCGCGCGTCGTCCACCTCCTGGACGCCCTGCCCCGCAACGAGATGGGGAAGATCATGAAGCGGGCGCTGACGCATGACTGAGCGGCCCACCGCCCGGCAGGCCCTCCGCCTGGTCACCGACGACTTCGCCGAACTCCCGCACACCGAGCGCGAGTCGGCGCCCGACGGCCCGCTCGGCTGGCGGGGCTACGACGCCTCGCGCGCCCGCGCCGCCGCCCGCACCGGCGAGCGGGAGTCCGTGGTGTGCGGCACCGCGCACGTCGGGGACAGCCGCGCCGTGATGGTCGCGTTCGAGTTCGGCTTCCTCGGCGGCTCCCTCGGGCAGCGGACGGGTGACCGGCTGGAGGCGGCGTACGTCCACGCCCGCGCGCACCGCCTGCCGGTCGTGGCGCTCGTGGCCACCGGGGGCAGCCGCATGCAGGAGGGGATGCTCGCGCTGATCCAGCTGCAGCGCGTGGCACGGCAGATGATGCTGACCCGCGACGCCGGGCTGGCGCAGATCGCGGTGGCCCAGGACCCGACGACCGGCGGCGGCTGGGCGACGCTCGGGGCGGGCGCCGACGTGACGCTCGCCCTGCCGGGCGCCCAGGTCGGCTTCGCGGGCTCACGGGTGCGGCCGCCCGGCGCGGACCCGGCGGCGTACTCGGCCGAGGCGCAGGTCGCGGCGGGCTCGGCGGACGCGGTCGTCCGTCCGGAGGAGCTGCGCGGGCATCTGGGGCTGTGGCTGCGGCTGCTCACCCGCCCGTCGGCCGCCCCCGCTCCCCCGCCGCACGCGCTGCCCACGGCGGGCACACCGCCCGGCGGCCCCGCGCCGGGTGGGAGCGCACCGCCGCGCGGCTCCTCCCCCGCCCTGCCCGCCGGCGGCTGGGAGGCGGTCCTGCGCGCCCGCTCCCCCGGGCGCCCGCGCGCCGAGCGCTACCTGGACGCCTACTTCACCCGGCGGGCGGCCCTCGGCGGCGACCGCTGCGGCGGCAGGGACGACGGCATGCTCTGCGGGTTCGGCGAGCACGACGGCCGGACCGTCGCCTACGCCGCCCAGACGGGAACCGCGACCCGTCCCGCCGGCTACCGTACGGCCGCCCGGCTGGTCCGGCTCGCGGACCGGCTCGGGATCCCGGTGCTGACCCTGGTGGACACGCCGGGTGCGGCCAACGACGCCGAGGCGGAGCGGCAGGGCGTGGGGCCCGCGATCGCGGATCTGTTCGGCGCGGTGGCGGCGGCCCGGACACCGGTCACCACGCTGCTGATCGGCGAGGGCGGGTCGGGCGGCGCGCTCGCCCTGGCCGCGTCCGGCAACACCTGGGCCACGCCGGACAGTTACTTCTCGGTGATCGCCCCGGAGTCCGCGACGGCGATACTCAAACGCCCGCCGGACGAGGCTCCGGCCACCGCCGGCCGGCTCCGCATCGGCCCGCAGGACCTGGTGGACCTGGGGGTGGTCCAGGGAGTGGTGCCCCTGTCGGTGGGGTGATCGCCCGCCGGAGACCGGTTTCGACGAGCGGGGGCGGCCGGTGCGCGCTCCTCCCGGCCGGTCAGCCCGGTGTCCCAGGCGGCCGCGGTCCCGATCTGCGCGTTGCTCTCCGCCAGGCCGGCCCGCACCCGCGCGTCCAGCCACACCGTGTCGACGCCGCTGCCGCCCGGCCGGGTGAACGCCGTCCAGAAAGTGCGGCTCTTGCCGGCCCGGACGGCGTCGCCGTGCACGCTGGTGAGCGGCCGCGTCCGGCGGGTGCCGGGCGGGACGGCCGCCCGGCGGCCCGCGCCGTGGGTGACGATCAGGGGCAGCTCGCCGGTGGCGGTGTCGGCGGGCTGCTGCCGCAGCAGCCCGCTGACGTCGAACAGCCGCCGGTCCAGCCGCCCCGCCCGCAGGTACGGCAGTGCCTCGTCCGTTACGACGGTGAGGTCGCCGCCGGCCGTCCGCGTCCGCACGGCCCCGGTGGCGCCCTCGGGCCGCTCCACGGTGACGGTCCGCTTCCCGCCGCCGAGGTCGGTGACGGTGACCCGGTCACCGGTGACGAGGGTGACGGTGCGGGGGGCGGGCGCCGCGGGGCGGGAGGCGGGCGCCGCGGGGCGGGAAGCGGGCGCCGCGGGGCGGGAAGCGGCGGAGGCGGTGTGCCGGGCGACGGGTGCGGGAGTGCCTCCGGGCTCGGCCGCCGCCGGGCCGGGAGCCGGCAGCACGAGCATGAGCCCGGCCGCCAGGAGGGTCGTGCCGCGTCCGGGTGCCCCTGTGGTCATCCACGCCCCCTCTTCGCCGAGCCGAGTGCTGCGAAGAGTCCCATGTGCCGTGTGCGGCACGGCAGTTGACGGGCGGCGGCGGAGGCGGTGACCGGAAGGCAGCCGCCGTCACGGCGTGGCGTAGCGGTCCTCCATCGTCTTGCGCAGCAGCGCCAGC
>NZ_JBSFNN010000029.1:0-74031 GCF_053587115.1 Streptomyces sp. NPDC003697 | reverse complement strand
TGCCAGCCGCCCACGAACACGATTGCGAGGAACGCGCCGCCGGAAGAGCCGAGGGTGTCCTGGTGGATGATGCCGAAGTTCGGGTCGAGCAGGGCCTCGTACGAGGCGGGACCACATGCGTCTGCGCCCGCGCACTCCCGCCGCCCTCGCGGCTAGTGCCCGAGGGCGGCCCCCCGGCCACGCCCCATCCCGCGTCGCCCGGCCTCCCGCCGCCCGGCCGTACTCCGGCCGGCGAGGCCACTGACGCGGACAGGACCCATGGGCTGTCCCGTACTCCGCGGTGGATCGGCGCGCGGCGTCGGACGCGGTGCGTCGCAAGGCGGAGGGTCGTCCTCGTACCGGACGTATACGGGCGATCCGACAACGCGGCGAGCGTGCCGTAGCCGTCGTCGTGCGCCCGCCGGGGATTGCGGGACAGCCCTCAGATGAGCCCGTGCTCCCGCAGGTACTCGAGCTGTGCCCGCACCGACAGCTCCGCCGCGGGCCACAGGGACCGGTCGACGTCGGCGTACACGTGGGCGACGACCTCGTCCGGGGTGCGGTAGCCGTCCTCGACCGCCGTCTCCACCTGGGCGAGCCGGTGAGCGCGGTGGGCGAGGTAGTACTCGACGGCGCCCTGGGCATCCTCCAGAACGGGCCCGTGGCCGGGCAGGACGGTGTGCACGCCGTCGTCGACGGTGAGAGACCTCAGCCGGCGCAGCGAGCCCAGATAGTCGCCCAGGCGGCCGTCGGGGTGGGCCACCACCGTCGTGCCGCGCCCGAGCACGGTGTCACCGGTCAGCACCGCCCGGTCGGCCGGGAGATGGAAGCAGAGGGAGTCCGCGGTGTGGCCGGGGGTCGGCACGACCCGCAGTTCGAGGCCGCCGACCACGATCACGTTCCCGGCGGCCAGGCCCTCGTCGCCCAGCCGCAGCGCCGGGTCCAGGGCGCGCACCCGCGTGCGGGTCAGTTCGGCGAAGCGCCCGGCGCCGTCGGCGTGGTCCGGGTGACCGTGCGTCAGCAGGGTCAGGGCTATGCGCTTGCCGGCCCGCTCCGCGGTGTCGACGACCGTGCGCAGATGGCCCTCGTCGAGCGGACCGGGGTCGATCACGACGGCCAGGTCGGAGCCGGGTTCCGAGACGATCCAGGTGTTGGTGCCGTCCAGGGTCATGGCGGAGGCGTTGGGCGCGAGCACGTTGACGGCCCGCGCGGTGGCGGGGCCGGAGAGGACGCCACCCCGGGGCTGCCCGGGGAGCGCTGCTGCGTCCGTCATGCGGGTGACTCTCCTGGATGTCGGTCGTGCGGGTCGTGCGCTGCCGGTCCGGGACGCCTCCCGGGCCGTTCCGTGCGGGTCGTCACGCGGGTGCGGCCCCGGTCGGGACCTGCCGGGTGAACTCGTCGTGGCCCGGCCAGGACAGGACGATCTCGCCATCGACCAGGCGGGCCCGTGCGAGCACGGGGGTGAGGTCGCGGGTCCGCGCCCCCTCCAGTGCCTCGGCGGGGGTGGCGTACGGGGCCAGCTGACGCAGGGTCGCGATGGTGGGCGGCATCATCAGCAGCTCACCCTCGTCGTACGAGGCCGCCGCGTCCTCGGGCCGGATCCACACCGTGCGGTCGGCCTCCGTGGAGGCGTTCCGGGTGCGCTGCCCCTCCGGGAGCGCGGCCACGAAGAACCAGGTGTCGTAGCGGCGGGACTCGAACTCGGGGGTGATCCAGCGGGCCCAGGGCCCCAGCAGGTCCGAGCGCAGGGCCAGGCCCCGCCGGTCGAGGAACTCCGCGAAAGACATCTCACGCGCGACCAGGGAGGCACGGTCCGCCTCCCAGTCGGCGCCCGTGGTGTCGCCGACGACGGAGTCCGGCGTGGGGCCGGCCAGCAGGACGCCCGCCTCCTCGTACGTCTCGCGCACGGCCGCGCAGACGATGGCCTGGGCGCCGCTCTCGTCGACGCCGAGCCGTTCGGCCCACCACGCGCGGGTGGGGCCCGCCCAGCGGATCTGGTGGTCGTCGTCGCGCGGGTCGACGCCACCGCCGGGGTACGCGTACGCGCCCCCGGCGAAGGCCATGGAGGCACGCCTGCGCAGCATGTGGACGACCGGGCCGGCGCCGGTGTCCTTCAGGAGCATGACGGTGGCCGCCCGCCGCGGAACGACCGGGGTGAGCGTGCCGTCCGCCAGCGCGCGGATGCGGTCCGGCCAGTCCTCGGGAAACCACTGCCCATTCGCCATGGGCGGAGGCTATCCCGTGGTGAGCGAATGTTCGAGAGGCGCCCGGGTCCGGGGCCGGCTCCCTACGGAACCAGCTCGACCTGGATCTCGACCTCCACCGGCGCGTCCAGCGGCAGCACCGCCACGCCGACCGCGCTCCGCGCGTGCACGCCCCTGTCGCCCAGGACCTCGCCCAGCAGTTCGCTGGCGCCGTTCACGACACCGGGCTGGCCGGTGAAGTCCGCGGCCGAGGCGACGAAACCGACGACCTTCACCACGCGCGCGATGCGGTCCAGGTCGCCCGCGACGGACTTCACGGCCGCGAGGGCGTTCAGCGCGCACGTGCGCGCCAGTTCCTTGGCCTCCTCCGCCGTGACCTCCAGGCCCACCTTGCCGGTGACCGGAAGCTTGCCCTCCACCATCGGCAGCTGGCCGGAGGTGTGGACGTAGCGGCCGGACAGCACGGCGGGCTGGTAGGAGGCCAGCGGCGGCACGACCGCCGGCAGCGTCAGGCCCAGCTCGGCCAGCCTCGCCTCGACCGCGCTCACGCCTGCTTCTCCCGCTTCAGGTAGGCCACCAGCTGCTCCTGGTTCGGCCCGGGCACGACCTGGACGAGCTCCCAGCCGTCCTCGCCCCAGGTGTCCAGGATCTGCTTCGTGGCATGGACGAGCAGCGGCACGGTTGCGTATTCCCACGAACGACGGCGAGATTCAGCCATGACAACACCCCAGGTGGTAAGCGGTATGAACCTTCACGTCGCAGGCTACACACGACAGTCCTACGGACGAGTCAACGGTAGCGAGGCAAGCCCCGCGAGCCAGCGCCGCACGGGTCGGGGCATTCGCCGCTGAGGCTGCCAGACAGGGCCGTGAAGCCATCTGGTGCGGGCACTATGAGGACGTTGGTATCTCGGCCTACAGCGGGACTGAACGGCCGGATTCTGAGCGGCTGTTGCGTGACGGCCGAGTGGGCCGAATCATTGTCGTAATCGTCTACAACATCAGCCGGTCCTCAGCGAAGCTGACTGGTTCGCCGTACAGGAATGGCTCGACGCCCGGCCGGTCCGCATGAATGAGCACCGGACTACGGCGCTGCTCTCGTCCATGGGCGTACTGGCCTGTGCGTGTGGCTGCTCGATGTCCGCCAACAACTCAGCGCGCCCCGGCTACTTCTGCAACCGCCCGGCAGGCAAGCCGCTGAGCACTGCCCCTGGTGACCATGGGGGTCGCAGCTACATTTCGCGCGCCGCCCTTGACGATCATGTGGTCCGGCGCATTTTCGCGCTGACTGCGGCAGCGGAATGGGATGAGGAGTCGCGGGAGATCCTCACGCGCGTCACCGCGCACTACGCCGAGGTGAACGAGACGCCGGAGGCAGCGCAGGAACGACAAGCGGTCTCCAGGACCGGGCGGACGCTACGCGGGCTCTGACGCAGTTGTACGACGACCGTGACCTGTACGCCGGTGACCCCGTCGGACGGGCACGCCGGCAGGAAGACATCCGAACTCAGCAGGAGCAGCTACGTGCCGCCGACAGCAGGCTGGAGGCACTCGGGCAGGCCGGTTCGCTGGTGCTGCCCATTGGCGCGTGGACCGAGTCGGACAACGGTGACCCGCTGGGTCCGGGGTCCTGGTGGGAGTCGGCGACGCCGGCCGACCGGCGTGACTTCGTGGCGCTGTTCTGCAAGCGGGTGCGTGAGCGTGCTGAAGATCTCGATTGATCTGGTCCCGGGCGACTGAGTGCCGGACGTGGTCCCCGCTGATCTGGTCCGCTGTTATGCGTCCCGGGCGGCTTCCTGAGCTGCACGCTCCAGCCGGCTCCGATAGTCCTCCCACCACGCGGAGTCGCCTGGCGCCATGCTGTCGTTGCCCTTGTTCATCCCAACGGCGCCGTCCATGAGCTCCCGGATGATGTCGGCGTGCCCGGCGTGCCGGTGCGTATCAGCAATCACGCGCACCACGGCATGATGCAACGTCACCTCGTCCCTGCCGTTGGGCCACCACGGCACCCTGCCGGTCGTGTCCAGCGCCAGCGCGTCGATCGTCGCGTCCGCATGTGCCCACGCTCGGCGGTAAAGCGCCACGATGTGCTCGCGTGACTCGTCGGCGGTGGCCCACATGTCCGCGTTGGTCTCAGCACCGTCTTCGAGCCAGGGCAGAGGCTCGCCGGACGGCCGCCCGAAGGTGTCACCGAGGTAGCCCAGCTCCACGCTGGCCACGTGTTTAACCAGGCCCAGGAGGTTGGTGCCGGTCGGCGTCAGCGGGCGGCGTATGTCGTACTCCGGGAGCCCTTCGAGCTTCCACAGCAGGGCATCACGGGCGGACTGTAGGTAGAAGTGAAGGTCAGCCTTGGGATCGGATGCGGCCATGGGGGCCAGTCTGCCGCTCGCGCGATCTTTGTCCACCACCTTTTCCACCGCTCGGGGTGAACCAGATCATCGCCGCGAAATTTCGACCGGGGGGCATCCCGGATCAGCCCTGATCTGTGTGGCGCCCGCACTGCGGGGCTTCGACGGTTGTCATACCTGTCACACGACCGGACAGGTTCCGTGCCCCTTGTGCCCGGTTGGATCGCTGGCGGGATGGCAGCCCCGCTGAGGCTGGAGGAGCACGCATAGCCGCAGGTCGGACGCGTATTCCCACGTGGTCATGGGGGCGACTGCAGCCGCTGTTGTCCACAGCCTCCCGCGTGCGCCGGGCGCGGACTGGTTACGCTCGAAGACGTGAGCAGGCTCCAGGTCGTCAGCGGCAAGGGCGGGACCGGAAAGACGACGGTCGCCGCCGCCCTCGCGCTGGCCCTGGCCACGGAGGGGAAGCGAACGCTCCTCGTCGAGGTCGAGGGCCGGCAGGGCATCGCACAGCTCTTCGAGACGGAGGCATTGCCCTATGAGGAACGCAAGATCGCAGTGGCTCCCGGGGGCGGGGAGGTGTACGCACTCGCCATAGACCCCGAATTGGCCCTTCTGGAGTATCTCCAGATGTTCTACAAGCTGGGCAGCGCCGGCCGGGCGCTGAAGAAGATCGGCGCGATCGACTTCGCCACCACCATCGCGCCCGGCGTGCGGGACGTCCTGCTGACCGGCAAGGCGTGCGAGGCGGTGCGGCGCAAGGACAGAGGCGGCGCGTTCGTGTACGACTACGTCGTCATGGACGCGCCCCCGACCGGGCGCATCACCCGCTTCCTGAACGTCAACGACGAGGTCGCCGGCCTGGCGAAGATCGGTCCCATACACAACCAGGCGCAGGCGGTGATGCGGGTGCTGAAGTCGGCGGAGACCGCCGTGCACCTGGTGGCGCTGCTGGAGGAGATGCCCGTCCAGGAGACCGTGGACGGGATCGCCGAACTGCGCGCCGCGCGCCTGCCGGTGGGACGGGTCATGGTGAACATGGTCCGGCCGCAGGTGCTGGACGGCGCCGACCTGGACCTGGTCCGCACCGTCTCCCGGACCGGCCTCGCCCGGTCGCTGTCCGCCGCCGGGCTCGGCGGCGCGCGGCGCGGCGGGAACGCGGAGCGGCTGGTGGACCCGCTGCTGGAGCAGGCCGAGGAGTACGCCGAGCGGTACCTGCTGGAGGAGGAGCAGCGGTCCGTCCTCGGGGAACTCGGCCTGCCGTTGCACGAACTGCCGCTGCTCGCCGAGGGCATGGACCTCGCGGGCCTGTACGAACTGGCGGCCGAGCTGCGGAAGCAGGGGATGTCATGAGCCCGGACCAGGCCGGCGCGCGGGAGACCGCGGTGCCCTCCACCCACCCGCACGACCCGTCACGCCCGCACCCGCACGACTCCGCCCGCCGGCTGGCGCCGACGCGCGTGCTGGACGTCGACCCGCTCCTCGACGACCCGAAGACACGGATCGTGGTGTGCTGCGGTTCCGGCGGAGTCGGCAAGACGACCACGGCGGCGGCTCTCGGGCTGCGCGCCGCCGAGCGCGGCCGCAAGGTGGTGGTCCTCACCATCGACCCGGCCCGCCGGCTCGCCCAGTCCATGGGCATCGACTCCCTCGACAACGTCCCGCGCCGGGTGAAGGGCACGGAGGGCGACGGGGAGCTGCACGCCATGATGCTCGACATGAAGCGCACCTTCGACGAGGTCGTGGAAGGGCACGCGGAACCCGGCCGGGCGGCCGCGATCCTGGCCAACCCCTTCTACCAGTCGCTCTCGGCGGGCTTCGCGGGCACGCAGGAGTACATGGCGATGGAGAAGCTCGGCCAGCTGCGGGCCAGGGACGAGTGGGACCTCATCGTCGTGGACACGCCGCCGTCGCGGTCGGCGCTGGACTTCCTGGACGCCCCGAAACGACTCGGGTCCTTCCTCGACGGCAGGCTGATCCGCCTGCTGACGGCCCCGGCCAAGCTGGGCGGGCGCGCGGGTATGAAGTTCCTGAATGTCGGCATGTCGATGATGACCGGCACCCTCGGCAAGCTGCTGGGCGGTCAGCTGCTCAAGGACGTCCAGACGTTCGTGGCCGCGATGGACACCACGTTCGGCGGTTTCCGTACGCGCGCGGACGCGACGTACAAGCTGCTCCAGGCGCCCGGGACGGCGTTCCTGGTGGTCGCGGCCCCGGAGCGGGACGCGCTGCGGGAAGCCGCGTACTTCGTGGAGCGGCTGGCCGCGGAGAGGATGCCGCTCGCCGGTCTGGTGCTGAACCGGGTGCACGGCAGCGGCGCCGACGGCCTGTCCGCCGAGCGGGCGATCGCCGCCGCGGAAAATCTTGAGGACGTCCGCATTGTGGATCAGGGGGGCGGGAAAGCAAGACTTCGTAACTCTCCCGACACGTACGGCGGTTCGGGCTCTCCCGCTTCCGGCGCACCGGTTCCCGACGACGGCTCCCCCGCCGACCAGGACCTCTCCGGCGCGCAGGGCACGGCTGGGCAGGACCCGCCCGCGCAGGATCCCGACACACTGGAACCGGACGCGCAGGACCCGGGTGCGCAGGGATCGGACACCGATCGGTCCCGCGCCGGCCTGGCGGACCCCCAGGAGGCGGAGCCCGACGAGTCCGATGATTCCGACGAGCCCGACGAGTCCGTCGACCGCGTCGCCGCGGGCCTGCTGAGGCTGCACGCCGAGCGCATGCGTCTGCTCTCGCGCGAGCAGCGCACGCGCGACCGCTTCACCGCGCTGCATCCGGAGGTCGCGGTGGCCGAAGTGGCCGCACTGCCCGGCGACGTGCACGACCTGGCGGGGCTGCGGGACATCGGGAACCGGCTGGCGGACAACCGGCGCGAGCTGCCCGAGGCGAGCGCCTGACAGCGGAGGCGGCTGCCCGCCGGTGGTCGCCTCACCCCGGTGCGCGCGCGCCCCACGCCGATCAGGGGCGCGCTGTTCGGCGCCTGCCTCACCGCGTGCGCCGAGCACTCCGGGGCGCGTTGCGAGTTCGTACGCCGAGCTCACGGAGGTACGTCTCCGAACCTCCGAAACGCACCCAAGTGGCCCCTGTCCGGGGTCACCCGCGTCGACTTCGGGACGCACCCGGCCGGGCGAGCTCCGGAAGGCGTGCTCCGGGCCCCACCAGGGCGTCCGCAGGGCCCCCGACGCGGCACCCGACGCCCGTCCCCGCCTCCCGAAGCGCCCGAGGAGGCGCCCTCAGAGGACCGGGGAAGGCCTCCTCAGCCCACCGCCGCGAAGTTCTCGTACACCTGGTCGTCGTCGAGGGGCACCAGGCCGGCCCCGCGCTCGTACTCCGTCCGAGCCGTCTCCAGCAGCCGGCGCCAGGAGGTGACGGTCGGTCGCCGGCGCAGCAGCGCACGGCGTTCCCGCTCCGTCATGCCGCCCCACACGCCGAACTCGACACGGTTGTCGAGCGCGTCGGCGAGGCACTCGGTGCGTACCGGGCATCCGGTGCACACCGCCTTGGCCCTGTTCTGCGCTGCTCCCTGTACGAACAGCTCATCCGGATCGGTAGTGCGGCAGGCCGCCTGCGCACTCCAGTCGGTCACCCAGCCCATACCGGCGCCGTCCTCTCCCGAATCGAGGCTCCCCCACGGCGGCAGCGGCATATTCACCGCCGCCAGTTGAGGACGTTACGGAAGGCGGGCACAGCGCAACACCCCCAGCGGGCCCAATCTTGAATGGCCCGAACGGACTATGGGTAAGCGGCAGATCACCCGGGGGAGTGAGCTGGCGACATGCGCGACGTTCCCGGCATCAGAGGCGATTCCGCTGCGCCGCACCGCACGCCGCACGGCACTCGCGGCGGTCTCCGGGCCCGCGCTCCACCCGACCTCGGCGCGCTCCGGCGCTCCCGAACAGCCCGGCGAAGAAGACCGGGCGGACGCGGAACGTTCCGGTGCCGCCGGACGTATTGATAGGTGGCCGCACAGCTGTGACAGTCGAGAGCAGCTTAGGCCAATGCCTTCACGTGTGTCCGGCGATTGAGAACGTAGGCTGCCCCCATGCCAAAGAAGCGCTCGGGCGCTGGTGTGTCGCCAACGCAGCAGGCCGTCAAGTTCCTCGGTGTCAGTGTGCTCGCGGGAGCGGTCATGGCGGGCATCGCGCTGCCCGCGGCCGGCGCGCTGGGACTGGCGGCCAAGGGGTCGGTCGAGGGATTCGACGAGATCCCGGCCAACCTCAAGCGCCCGCCGCTGAGCCAGCGCACCACCATCCTGGACAGCAAGGGCGACCGGCTCGCGCAGGTGTACTCCCGCGACCGTACGGTGGTCGAGCTCAAGGACATGTCGCCGTACGTGCAGAAGGCGATCGTGGCCATCGAGGACTCGCGCTTCTACGAGCACGGCGCGATCGACCTCAAGGGCATCCTGCGCGCGCTCAACAAGAACGCGCAGAGCGGCGGCGTCACCCAGGGCGCGTCCACCCTCACGCAGCAGTACGTGAAGAACGTCTTCATCGAGGAGGCCGGCGACGACCCGACGAAGGTCGCCCAGGCCACCCAGCAGACCCTGGGCCGCAAGGTCAAGGAGCTGAAGTACGCGATCCAGGTCGAGCAGGAGCTCGGCAAGAAGAAGATCCTCGAGAACTACCTGAACATCACCTACTTCGGTGAGCAGGCCTACGGCGTCGAAGCCGCCTCCCAGCGCTACTTCTCCAAGCACGCCAAGGACCTCAACCTCCAGGAGTCGGCGCTGCTGGCCGGCATCGTCCAGTCGCCGAGCCGCTACGACCCGGTCAACGACGTGGCCGAGGCGACCAAGCGGCGCAACGTCGTCCTGCAGCGCATGGCCGAGGTCGGCGACATCTCGCAGGCGGAGGCCGACCGGGCCGGCAAGACGCCCGTGGTGCTGGACGTCACCCAGCCGCGCAACGGCTGCATCACGGCCGTGAAGGGCGCCGGCTTCTTCTGCAAGTACGTCGAGCAGATCTTCGTCAACGACCCGGTCTTCGGCCGGAGCCGGGAGGAACGGGCCAAGATCTGGAACCAGGGCGGCCTGACCATCCGTACGACGCTGGACCCGCAGGCCCAGGAGTCCGTGCAGGCGTCCCTGAAGCAGCACGTCTACAAGTCGGACAAGGTCGCGGCGGCGGCCGTGCTGGTCGAGCCCGGCACCGGCAGGGTCGTCGGGATGGGCCAGTCCAAGCCCTACGGCTACGGCAAGAACGAAACCGAGATCAACTACTCGGTCGGCAGTGACCGGGGCGGCTCGAACTTCGGCTTCCCGACCGGTTCGACGTTCAAGCCGTTCGTGGCGGCCGCCGCGCTGGAGCAGGGCAAGCCGGCCACGCAGGAGTACCCCTCGCCGTACAAGATGCCCTACCCGAGCCCGGTCCGGGCGTGCGACGGCAACCGCTGGGTCAACGACAAGAACTACACGGTGGAGAACGAGAGCGAGACCGAGGTCGGCCCCTACCGGATGAAGGAGGCGATGGCCAAGTCCGTCAACACCTACTTCGTCCAGATGATCTCCGACATCGGCCTCTGCCCGGTGGTCCGGATGACCGACAAGCTGCACGTGGTGCAGGGCAACGGCGACAAGCTGCCGCAGGCGCCCGCCATCGCCCTCGGCTCGAAGGGCATCTCCCCGCTGACCATGGCGACGGCGTACGCCACCTTCGCCAACCGGGGCACGTACTGCTCGCCGGTCGCCATCGAGTCGATCACGCAGCGGATCGGCGACAAGGAGAAGTCGCTCGCCGTGCCGAAGTCGACGTGCGAGCGGGCCATGTCCGAGAAGACCGCGGACACCGTCAACACGCTGCTGCAGGGTGTGGTCGACTCCGGCACGGGTCGGCAGGCCGGCCTCTCCGACCGCGACAACGCCGGCAAGACCGGTACGACGGACGAGCGGAAGAACGCCTGGTTCGTGGGCTACACGCCGAACCTGTCGGGCGCGGTCTGGGTGGGCAGCGCCTCCCAGGAGGTCAAGATGACCAACATCAGCATCGGCGGCGTCTACAACGCCCTCGTCTACGGCGGTCAGGTCCCCGGCCCCATCTGGCGGGACGCCATGAACGGCGCGCTCTCGGGCAAGGACGCGCCGTCCTTCCACCTCGTCGACATCCCGGACCTGGACAAGGACCAGGACAGGGAGAGGGGGCGGGGCCGGGGCCGGGGCGACGACCGCAACGACGACGGCAACGGCGACACCGGCGGGAACACCAACGGCATCGGCGGCTTCATCGGCGGTCTGACCGGCGGCGGCACCAACGGCGGCACGTTCCCCGAGCCGACCGTCACCTTGCCGGGCGGCTTCTTCCGGGGCCAGGACGGCGGCGGATTCGGCGGTAACGGCAACGGCGGCCGGCGCTGACGACCGCGCGTCCGGCCACGACGACGGCCCCTTCCCCTCCGGTGACTCACGTGCCGGGGAGGAAGGGGCCGGTGTCGTCGGGGGCTGCCTCAGCCGTCCTGATGTTCCGGCGTCGGCGGCCGGGTGTCAGCCGGCCAGCAGCTTCTTGACCACGGCGGCGACGCGGCCGCCCTCGGCCTGCCCCGCGACCTTGGGGTTCACGATCTTCATGACCGCGCCCATGGCCCGCGGCCCCTCGGCACCGGCCGCCTTCGCCTCCTCGACGGCCTGCGCGACGATCTCGCCCAGCTCCTCGTCGGTCAGCTGTTTGGGCAGGTACGCGGCAAGCACCACGCCCTCGGCCTTCTCCCGCTCGGCCTGCTCGGCCCGACCGCCCTGTGCGAAGGCCTCGGCCGCCTCACGTCGCTTCTTGGCCTCCTTGGTGATCACCTTGAGCACCTCGTCGTCGGAGAGCTCACGCTTCTCCTTGCCCGCGACCTCCTCCTTGGTGATCGCGGCGAGCGTCAGCCGGAGCGTCGAGGAGCGGAGCTCGTCGCGCTCCTTGATCGCGGCGTTGAGGTCATCGTGCAGCTTCGACTTGAGCGTGGTCATGGATCGATTGTCGCAGCTGCGAAGACCCTGCCGCGCGCCGATTTCCCCCGGCACACGGCCACGTTGGCCCCGGGCACTCCCCCGGCTGATTACCACCGGGCCCTGCGGGCCTGACACGATGTACCCATGCGCGCGCGATACGGAGTTCCCCTGGGCATCACGGCGGTCGCGGCCGCCGGTCTTCTCTACTCCGCGGGCTTCGAGGCCCGCTCCTTCCGCCTGCGACGGGTGACCGTCCCCGTCCTGCCCTCCGGGATGCGTCCCCTGCGCGTGCTGCAGGTCTCCGACATCCACATGGTCGGCGGCCAGCGCAAGAAGCAGCGCTGGCTGCGTTCGCTGGCGGGTCTGCGCCCCGACTTCGTGATCAACACCGGGGACAACCTGTCCGACCCGGAGGGCGTGCCGGAGGTCCTGGACGCCCTGGGCCCCCTGATGGAGTACCCGGGGGCGTATGTCTTCGGCTCGAACGACTACTACGGCCCCAAGCTCCGCAACCCCGCCCGCTACCTGGTCGAGAAGGTGCAGGGCCGCCACGGCCTGAACGGCAACGCGCCGGCCGTAGGCGTGGTGCACAACCCGTGGGAGGGCCTGCGCGACAGCTTCGACGCGGCGGGCTGGCTCAACCTCACCAACACACGGGGCACCCTGAAGATCGAAGGCGTCTCGGTGGAGCTGACGGGCCTGGACGACCCGCACATCAAGCGTGACCGGTACGCGCGGGTGGCCGGCGGCCCGTCGGGCGGGGCGGACTTCTCGATGGGCGTGGTGCACGCACCGTACCTGCGTGTTCTCGACGCGTTCGCGGCGGACGGCTACCCACTGGTCCTGGCCGGCCACACCCACGGCGGCCAGCTGTGCATCCCCTTCTATGGGGCGCTGGTGACCAACTGCGACCTGGACACGGACCGCGTCAAGGGCCTGTCCACCCACACGGCCGAGGGCCACACGTCCTACCTGCACGTCTCGGCGGGCTGCGGCACCAACCGCTACACCCCGGTCCGCTTCGCCTGCCCCCCGGAGGCGACACTGCTGACGCTGGTGGAGCGGGACTGAAGGGACCCGGCACGAGCCGGACCCGCCTCGCCCACGCGCTGCCGGGACCAGGAACGGCCGGGAACGCCCTCGCTCACGCGCTGGTGGCCCCGGCCACGCCCGCCGGCACCCGGCCCGCCGTCGCCGCAACAACCGGATTTCGTCTCCGGCCCCCAGTGGGCTAAAGTAAACGTCGTCGCCGCGAGAGCAGCGACGATCGGGGTGTAGCGCAGCTTGGCAGCGCGCTTCGTTCGGGACGAAGAGGTCGTGGGTTCAAATCCCGCCACCCCGACACAGGTCAGAGGCCCATTCACGTGATCGTGAATGGGCCTCTGAGCGTTTGTACAGCAGCGGAGTACAGCAACCGTGACGGCTCTTGCTGGCCGTCCCCGCCCGGCCGCTCTTCCTGCTTGCGTTTGCCTTCCTCTTGCCGTCCTTCTGCCTGCTGCCGCCCAGAGCCTTCCCGAGCTTCCGGAGGACCCGCCTGGTATCCGCTGAGGGAACGTGCGTGTAGACCTCCATGATCACCGCGATCTCGGAGTGGCGGAGGATCTGCATCGCGATCCGAGGGTGGACGTCGAGGGCGGCGAGGAGCGAGGCGCACGTGTGGCGTGTGTCGTGCACCCGGATCCGCCGGACCCCGGCCCGGTCGCACCGTCGGTTGAACTCACGGGTGAAGTTTCGCGGCTCGACCAGGGTGCCGAGCAGACGCGGCCCAGGGGCGTCAAGGTCGTTCGTGCAGTGGCGCTCTCCACCTTGACGCCCCTGAACCGCGCCCGCTCCACGGTGTGTGGGTCGACGGCGGACGGGATGGGAGCTGGGGTGCGTGGTGGGTGAAGGAGGGAAGGCCCGCAAGCCACACTTGGGCTGTGACAATCAACGATGGCAGCGGGACGATCGACCCCTGGGCACTCCTCCTGGAGACGGACTGGAGCAGCGTCGACCACTGTTGCCCTAACGCAGCCCCGGCGACCCCCGTCATTTTGGCAGGGCTACTGGATGACGACGAGAGTGCTCAGCGAACCGCCGTACACAACCTCGGGCAGGCCGTGACCCACCAGAACAGCATCTATGGCGCCACCGCCCCGGCCGCTCGCTTCGTGACCGCCGTCCTCGGCCACCCCCGAACGATGACCCTTGGGGCCTACTTCCACGAGGAGCGCCACCGGCCTATGCGCGCAGCACTTTTGCAATGGCTAGGTGACCTCGCTGACGACGCAACCTACGACGAAGACGGCCCAGGAGAACCTGACGACGTCGCCGCGGTGCGTGCCATCCTCCCGCTGATCTACGAAGCGGCGCGGCCGTACCTTACCGATACGGACCCTCTGATCCGGGAAGCTGCAGTGCACGCAGCTGCGATGACGCTCGCCGCGCCTGAGCTGGCCGTACACATCCCGGAGTTCGTGCCGCTGGTACGCAGCACGCTGAGCACCAGTGAGTACCGGGGTTACCGATATCTTGCCAAGCGGTGCCTCGTGACCTGGGGTGTAGAGCCCGGCCCCCTACCCGACTCACGGGTCTCAGGTCCGGACCCCTGGGCGGACGGCTATTCCGACAACCCGCCATTCTGAAAGCGGTGAACGACGGGATAACCGCACTTGTCAAGACCGCTCACGGTGTTTGACACCAGCGACTGACACCAACAAGCGCGAACAGCAGCGGTCGGCGTCGGACCTCAGTGGACGATCGACCGAGACGCAGGCCCAGGTGGTCGGCGTCGGCAGACCCCCGTGATCGACCTGGTGAGGATGAGGCTCGAACCTGCCCCGGGGGGACGCCGCCCTCACTCGATGGGCGGCGCCCCGCCGGCCCGACTCGGCCGTGGAGGCTCCCCCGACCACTTACGTCCCTTAAGGTCGCAGTCATGACAAGCCCCCTGGGCGCCTGACGATCACATTGGCGATCGCCAGGCCTTCAGCGCCTTCCTGGTGCGTCTTCGTGCCGACTACGCAGCCAACGGCCAGCAGTGGGAGAACCCGACGCTGGACAGGTTCCTGGAAGCCCTGGAAGCCTGGGTCGCTGCGTCTCCGGGGTGGTGCCGGAACTTCGGGCATGACGTGCCACCCGAAGGTGACTGGACGTTCTTCGCCCGTGCCCTGGATGCCGCTCGGATCTACGAATAGCCCTGGTGGGCACCGTGCCCCTTGCGTGCCCGACCGGGTGGCGACCGGCGGGGAACGGCGGTGAGCATCCCAGGAACGCGCAGGCCACCGTCTCTCCAGGTCAGCGCCCACCCGGATACGCGATCTTCCAAACTGGTGCACCAGGACCCGAGTGCGGCGGCGCCTGACGGGTCGTTGAGACTCCGCCGACCGCACGCCTCTGCCGCTCGTGTCAGGACCTGAGCTTGTCGTATTGGGGGTCGAAGCAGACCAGCCCCATGGACTGCGCCAGGGACGCTGCGAAGGTGGAGGCTTCCTCGGCCATGCTGTAGCGCATCGGGAAGTAGATCAGTGGGCCGCTGGCCTCACCGATCAAGGGTCCGGTCGCCCAGGGGGAGGTGTCATCCTCGTCCTCGGTCAAGTCGCACCAGTGCTCAAGGAGCCTGGCGACGTAGGCCGCGATGCGTTCGGTCGGCGGGTGGTCGGTATCCGAGTCGATGTAGCGCGCGTAGAGGTCTTCGAAGACCCGGCCAGCGGTCTTGTCGTCCGCCGGCCTCTCGCCTTCCCAGACAGCCAAGTCGTAGCTCATGGCCGCGAGACTCTCACCAGCACGCAGAACCTGCGCCAGCGTGTGCGCTACCACTACACTTCGAGCAGCCACCCCACCCGGACCTGGACGCCTGCTCTACATCGCGGTAACCCCGCGGTGAACCGAACCAGCGTCCAGAACCTGCGCAAGCGTGTGCGCTACCACTACCGGGGTGCGGTCGACTCGACGCTGCGGCTCACCCGCGGCTGCCTGCTCGGATTGAGCTGCGCCGCGTGGACAGCGGCAAGCGCATGACCTTCTCCCGGCAAGGCCGGCGAAGCCACCGCGAGCCAGTGGATGGCAGACAACGGGCCAGTGTGCTGGATCGAGCAAAGCGGACCCGTGGAGCCTGGAGTCACAGCTCATCTCCCAACTCGACCTCCCGCTGAGCCTCAACCCGAACCGCCACAACGCCTCTCGACCTGGCGGGCGAGGTCCACTGGGCCGTGGACATCTGTGGGACGGCCTCCGCGCTGTTGTTGGCCCTGCTTGCGGCCCATGGCCAGCAGGCTGTCTACGTGCCTGGCCGCACGGTGAATCGTATGTCCGGCGCCTACCGTGGCGAAGCGAAGACCGACGCCCGTGATGCATATGTCATCGCCGAGACGGCACGTCATCGCAGCGACTTCGCGGCCATCGAGGTGCCCGCGCAGCTGGCCGCTGATCTTGCGCCGCTGACGGATCACCGCTCAGATCTGGTCGCCGATCGAGTGTCGATGACCAACCGGCTCCGTGACGTGCTGACCGGTGTCTTCCCTGCGCTGGAGCGCTCCTTCGGCTACTCGAATCACAAGGGTGCGCTGGTACTGCTGACCGGCTATCAGACACCGGCCTCGATCCGCCGCCGCGGCCGGGCTCGTACCCGTGCCCCGCGACTCGGGCCGCCGAACCGGCAACCTGCACCGGCCCAAGCGCTACAGCCGCCGCCTACGACGGGTGTTCTACATGTCCGCCCAGACCAGCATCATCCGCGAAGGCCCGAACCGGAACTTCTACCTGAAGAAGCGAGGCGAAGGCTGCAACCACGTCCAGGCCGTCATCGCCCTGGCCCGGCGGCGCACCAGCGTCCTATGGGCACTACTGCGCGACAACCGGGCATTCACCAGCACCCCGCCTGCCACGCAAGCGGCTTGACTCCGTCATTGAGACTCGCTCCGCTCCCCGCGCGCGGCCCGGCCCCCGGCCGGGCCTGCGCTCATGTCTCCGCCCCGCTCCAGCCCGGCCGGCGCCCATGCTGCGCTGCGACTCCATGGTCTCCATGCTGCTGCGAGCCCCGCCGCTGCGGGGTGCGCGGCGAGGCCTGGGGGTGGTGGTCAGCGTCGCGCGACGTCAGCGATCAGAGGTCGGTTCGGGACGCTTTGACGGTCTTGCACTCGAGCTTCTTGGCGTCCTTGATCCGGTCCGCGTTCACCAGCGCACCAGCGTCCTTGTCGGTGAACTTCTGGCCCGGGGCGAGGTTCTCGGCGGTTGACATGAAGTCGTTGACCTTCTTGCCGTCGGCCAGGACCTCGCCCTCAACCAAGTACGAGTACCGGCGGTCGCCGTTGTTGGCGTAGTCGACGTGGATGGCCATCTCCTTCATGTCGAAGTCGCCGGTGACCACGTCGCACTTAGTGACCTTGAAGTCCTTCATGACCTCGGACTCCTTGGCGCCGCCGGTCTTGGACTTACCGTCGCCGACGGTGGTGGAGTCGTACGACTTACCCAGCTCCTCACTGGCCTTGTCGACGGCGGAGAAGAACAGGGCGTTCATGGCGAAGAACATGATGATCGCTACGGCCGACGTGACGAGGCCGGTGATGCCGGCGCCCTTGCCCTTGCGGACCTTGCCCGCCTTGGAGAGGCCGATGGCGCCGAAGATGAGGCCGAGGATTGCGAGCGGCCAGACGACAACGTTGAGGACAGGGATGAAGCTGACTACGACGGCGATGATGCCGAGGACGAGTGCGGTGGTGGCCAGGCCGTTGCTGCCGGGCTGCTGGGGCTCGCCGTAGCCGGGCTGCTGGGGCTGGGGCTGGGGCGGGTACTGCTGGCTCATGGTCCCCCCTGGGACTTGCGTTGTGACTTGCGGGTGTGTGACTTGTGGAGCTGCTGTGTGGTTGCCTCGATCTGGTGTAATTCACCTGATCGTTATGAATTACCGAAGGCTGCCAGGCCGGGCCTCGCTGCCTGCCAGTGAGTGAGTGAGCTTGCGGTGGACATCGGAGAGGCCGTTTCCGGGGCACTCGAAGGTCCCTACGAGGGCTGTCCCGTGGTGCGCCGGGAGAGCGTCGAGCGCGCCCTGGAGCGGAGGGCGGAAGAGCTCGCCGAGGCTCAGTGACCCGCCAGTGGGCAGTGACTTTCCACTCGCTGCCCCACTGGATCACCTCACTGACGCTGACCAGCGTAAAGAGCGATCAAGTGAGGCAGTGAGGCCGCTTCCAGAGGTGCCCGGCTCCTCTCCGTACTCCGCCAAAACGCTTTCAGCCGGCCGCCGTGCTCGTGGACGGCGTGGTTGCGCTTGTTGAGGCGGTGCAGGACCTCAGTGGTGCGCACCCGCTTCTCGTCCCATACGACGGCCGCGAGGTCGGCGCCGGAGATGAAGTGCGTGCGGACCGTGACGGGGGCCTTCCCGCGACCGCTACGCCCTCAGCCGCAAGAAGTCCGACCACCTTGACGCCAAGGGCTGGCCAACATCCTGCGCACCGACCCCGCGGAACACCGGCCCTTGCTTTCAGGTCCGCTGGTCAGCGGAGGGGCCGATCAGTAGACCGGCTTGTGAGCACACACTCCCGGGCTTTCCTCGGCGCGTGGAAGGGTGTTCAGTGATGATCAACGTCGACGCACGCAGCGATTACGGAGTGGTGTTCTTCTTCAGCGTCTGCGTCACGCTCGTCAGGCACGCCTGCATGAACTCACCCCGGTCGATCGCCATCGAGGTGTACTGGTTGCTCAGCGACGTGTAGAAGTCGGAGCACGTCGAGTCGTTCGGGGTGAACACCTCGTTGCCCGCACTGTCGTACGTGCCCTGCTGGATCGCACCCGACGCGAAAATCCCCATCAGCGTGGACTTCCCGAACGTCGGCACCTTCTTGGTCACCGTCTTCGTGACCGTCTTCGGCGGCTGGTTCTTCAGCGCCTTCGCCTCGGCCTGCGCCTTGTGTTCTCCCTTGCGCGCGGCGTCGACCTGGCTCTGTCCGTACATCCCCACGGTCACCGCAGCAGCGATGGCCAGGACAGCGACCCCGGTCGCACCGGCTGCGAGGAACTTCAGCCTGCCCCCGCTTCGCTTCTCCTCGATCTCCGGCACCTCCGCCACCAGTCCCTCGACCGGCAGCTCGTCCGTCTTGCTCACTTGCTCATTCCTCCCCAGTGCGACGACTTCTGGGGGCCTCCCCTAGGCCGCGCCGCCGCGGGTGAATCTTCACGGTTCAACTACCTCTCGTCAAGTGATCGTCCCGCCCGTAGTTCGCATCACGAGGCGCACCGCGACACCCCCACTCGGGCCGTCTCTGGGCCGTCCGAGGACGGCCGACGACGGCGGATGACGACAGTCGACGACGGCTCTTTCCCCTGCTCAGAGACGGTGCTTCGGGTACCGGCGTAGGTGCCGATCAGTGAAGCAGAGTTGGGGCGCAACAGAGCTTGCGGGCAGTCAGCCGCTGGCGCGTTCACCTGTCAAGGGATCAGCTGGAGGTCCAGTTCGACCTTCTGCCGGGTGCCCCAACCAGTCTTGTAGCAGGTGGCCATGGCGTACCAGCGCACGAACCGGAACACGGTGAACGCGAAGATCTGCGCAATCGGGGCCGCAAGGAACGTCAGGAAGTGTGACCAGAACGCGTCGTCGCTCCGCTTGAAGCTCAAGTAACGGAGCGCTTGTCCGTATCCGATGAGCACCGGAATCCACAGCAGATCCCACGTCCATTGCTGCTCAACCACCGGCAGGTACAAGAACAGCACTACGAAGATCACGGTGGACAGCACCATCTGCACCCAGCCCAACAGGTGCGCCCAGTAGGCATAGTTGTTCAGCCGTAGGTACCGGAAGCGCCAGAAGGTGCGGATGAAGGCTCCTCGCATCCACCGGGTGTACATGCGGAACAGCTGAGAGAAGTTGTCCGGCATCAAGGTGGTGGCGAAGGCAGTGGGCTGCTGCACCGCCTTACCCCGCTGTAGCGCGTAGATCGTCAGCATTGAGTCATCGGAGAACTCCACCTTTCGGCCACAAAACGTCTCGTTGAGGTATCCGTCCAGGTTGTCGTCGAGGACACCTGAACGATAGGCAGCGAGGACCCCGGAGTTCACGAGCACACCACCGAGCACGGACTGCGCTGATCTGTCCACCAGTTGACCCACAACGAACCACAGGTCCGTCATGCGTACCAGCATGTCCCGCCACTTGCGCGGCTGCCCCTCCTGGTTCACGTTCCCTCGCAGGTTCGAGGCGAGCACGATACCGGCGACGGACTGGATGGCCTTGTCCGCGAAGGGCTTCAAGATCTCCTCAAAGGCGTTCTGGTCCAGGTTCGCATCCGAGTCGACCGTCACGTAGACGTCCGTGATGACGCCTGCCCGCCGAGCACCGGTGACGGCAAGGCCCTGGGCGTGGCGCTTGCCGGGTGTCGGCGTGGATTCCCAGATGAGGGGAATGCGCAGCGCCGTGCACTCCGCCTCGAACCACGCCTTGACCTGGGAGTAATCCACGGAGTTGTCGTTTTCGACGACGATGATGCACTGCGGGAGACGGGACTGGCGAAGGATGGAAGCCAGGCACTCTCGGAAGGCGTTGGGGCCTTCGTTGCGGACCGGGATGGGAACCGTGACCCTAAGCTGGTCCAGCTGCTTCTGCTGCCCTGGGGAGACCTTGCTAGGCCGCTCGGAGAAGTACAGGACGCACTGCCACATGAGCATGAGGAATGCGAGGGAATAGACGGTGGCAAAGCGCTGCCCCTGGCCCTGCCAGGTGTGAATGCCGGAGTAGATGTGGCGGACCAGCCAGATGGAGAGGACCGCCCCCGAGAGGGCGGCCCCTGCCAAGATGCGGGTCCGGGTGCGGCGTACCCGGATCACGTTCATACCTCAGAAACCCCCTTGTTCCTGCGGAACTTCGTCCGGACGAGGACGGCGCCGCCGAGGACGAGCACGACCGCCAGGGCCAGCAGCCACAGCTGCTGGAAGGCGACCCCTCCCACCGTGATGGCGCCGGCTCCAGTAGCGGCGAGGCTCCCGCCTCTCCCCCCTGTGTAGTTCATGATGTTTTGCTCCTGAAATTGGTTGTACTCGACATTTGATAGCCCGCGCTCTCACGAGCGGGGCGGCTCTCGGCCCCGGCTTGTCTTTGTCAGCTCTGCACTGGTCGGCCCGTCCCCACAGGGCACCGGTCAGACAGAACCCTTGAGAGCATGGCCTTGAGGCAAATGGCGAACGTCAGTTGGGTGCCGGGAAGAGAGCTGTGGCTCCCCCAGTGACGGATGTACGCAGCCACATAACGACCCGAATGAGGACTGCCGTCGGATGCCAAGCCGGGAGAGCGACGGGAGTCGTCACATCTCCTGCGTGCACTACCCGCGCTGGGGCCCTTGTGTGGTTGGTGTCACCCCTGCTCCCAGGCGGATGGTTCCTGACCAGTGCGAAGAAGCCGAGGCCGCCTCACCTTCCGGCCCCCGGGCGAACGTGCGGTCGATGACCATCATCGCGGATGGCCGCGATGGGCGTCCGGACGCCCATCGAGTAGGTGATACAGCCGTCAACGAGAGCAGGCGCAACAGCCAGCTCAATCCCCCCATGCCCGGACATACCCCTCCAAGGGCAAGAACCCGATCCATCAATGGTGAAGATCCTGTGCGCAACGTGTATAGCATGCGGGTGGTTGATGTTGAAACTTCATCTTGCTAGCTGGTAGCAGGGAGGCGGACCCGCATGCCTCTGGATGCTCAGCGGCACTCCCCAGAGCAGCGGCATCCCCCTGTGACCACCGTCCCGCAGCCCCTACCGCGCCTACGGCCAGTGGAATCACTCGCCCCCCTGGCGCAACGTCACATCCTTCCGCCATGAACGAACGGAGCCCCGTATGCAGGGCAGTACCCGCAGCATCGCCGTCTTCGGCGCTGGATACATTGGACTGGTCACAGCCGCCTGCTTCGCTCACCTGGGCCACCGGGTCACCGTCCGCGACATCCAACACGAACGCATCCGTCTGCTTAACTCCGGCGAAGTGCCCCTCTACGAGCCGGGCCTGGGTGACCTCCTTGCCGAAAACAAAGAGCGCCTGACCTACACGCTGGACGCCGCAGAAGCCGTCCGCGACGCCCAAGTCGCTTACATCTGCGTTGACACCCCGCCTACCGCCTCCGGAGATGCCAACCTCGCCCGGGTTTGGGCCGTCATAGATGCCCTCAAGGACGCACCCCAACTGACGGCCGTCGTCGTCAAGTCCACTGTCCCGGTCGGTACCGGAGCGCGCATCAGGGCTGCTCTCAACGAGGCCGGCCTCGAACACGTCGGCTACGCCGCGAACCCCGAATTCACCGCCGAAGGCCGAGCCGTCACCGACTTTCTGCATCCCGACCGCATCGTCATCGGCACCGCCGATCACAACACCGTCGCGCTCCTCGCCGAGTTGCATGCCGGCATCGACGGCCCGGTGCAGCAGATGGACGTTGCCTCGGCCGAAATGGTCAAACTGGCTGCCAACGCCCTTCTCGCCACGAAGATCACCTTTATTAACGAGATAGCCACTGTCTGTGAGGCGACGGGCGCCGACGTGACTCACGTCGCCGACGCCGTCGGCATGGATCACCGACTCGGCCGCCACTTCCTCAACGCCGGCCTTGGTTACGGCGGATCATGCTTTCCCAAGGACTCCCGTGCCCTGCGCGCCATGGCCAGCAACAGTGGGTACTCCTTCCAACTCCTCAACGCCGTCATCGAGGTCAACGACCTCCAGCCCCGTCGCGCCGTCCATCGCCTCAAAGCCGAACTCGGCACCCTCAACCAGCGGCGCATCGCCCTACTCGGCATGACGTTCAAACCCGGCACCGACGACATGCGCGAAGCCCCCAGCACCGTCCTCGCCTCCCGCCTCCTCGCCGAAGGCGCCACCCTCACCTGCTGGGACCCCATGGCACGCACCGCCGACACAGCCCCCTGGGCCACCGCAGAACGGCACTCCACCATCATCGAGGCCATCACCGGCGCGGACGCTGCCATCATCGTCACCGAATGGCCCCACCTCCACGACGTCGACTGGGAACAGGCACGCCCCACTATGCGCAACCCCTTGCTCTTTGACGGACGCAACATGCTCGACCCCGACGCCCTTTCACGTGTCGGATACACCTGCATGAGCGTGGGACGCGCCACCACTCGGCCTAGCCCTGACGCCGTCATGCCGCACGCCACGCCAGCCGGTTGCAGCGGCGGCTGAACCAGCAGCTCAGAGTGGTGCCTGCCAACGCTGTAGTGCGTCTGGATGTCTCGGCCGGTCGGCGGGGCATCACTGGCTCAGGTCGTTCGGCTCGGTGGTCGGGACGCGCCTGGCGCCTTCCTGCCCCCAGGCGGCAGCCTGCGTGGCCTGCTGGGCACAGTCGAAGCCCGAAATAGGGGCGCGAGTACTTCGACGACAGGGTCAGGAGCGTGCGCACCATCCCGTACGACGCGGCTGATGGTTCAGGACGGCGGGCATGTCTGTGGTCTACGCAGGCGCGGCATTGACTTCGCCTCGCTGCACGAGGTGGTCGAGATGACCACGCTGGGCGGCGCCTGTGTTAACAGTTGTTGTCTTTCCGATCTTGAGAGATGCGCGTCGAACGGGGGTCCCGATCGGGTGATCGTGGGACGCTTGGCGCATGCGGACAGGGCCTCCTGAACAGCTCGTTGGTGTCGAATCACCGAGCAGCAGGAGGCCCTGATGCAGCAGTCTTCCGTGCCGACGGTTGGGCAGTCCCAGGTCGGTCACCTGGGAGTGTGACTGCCTGGCGCACCGGTTCGGAAACGCCGCCGACACCGGGGTGCGGCAGCCGCGCTACCCGTCGGACATGACGGACGCGGAGTGGGCGGCCGTCCGTCCGTTGCTGCCGGTGCCCGGCTGGATGCGCGGTCGCGGCGGTCGGCTGGAGGCGTACTGCCACCATGCTGTACTCGATGCGATCCGTTACCTCGTGGACAGTGGCGCATCGAGGGTGCGCCGTCAGCCGAGCGCGCCGAAGCTGGGCCGTCCCTGGGCCGTCCGAGGTCGCTCGACAGTGGCCAATGATGACCAACGTCGACTACCAGGCACACGTACCCATTGCTCCTGAACAGCGAAGACGCAGGGCACCAAGATTCCCGCCAAGACCCAGGGCAAGAAGACAGGCCGGGGGCGGCCGTGCAATCGGCCCTCCGAATGCGCGACGAAGTAGAAGGCCCCACCGCGACGGACTGGCACGGTGGGCAGTCCTTTGCTCTGGGTCAGCAGGCTTCTCCGAACTTGACCGCGGTGAAGGTGACCGGCTGCCCGTCGAGCTTGGCCCCGGAGGCCGGTTCCTGGCTGCAGACTTGCCAGTTGGACTCGACGAGGATGAAGCGGTCCTGCCCAGAGGCGTCTTTGACGGTGATGCTGGTACTGCTGTCGAGAGCCTCGCGAGCGACGTTGACAGACTTGCCTGTGAAGTCAGGCATGATGGAACCGGCTGCTTGCGGCTGGGCTCCTTGGTCCTCGGCCGGGCAGGTCTCCTCCAGCTTGACCGTCGCAAAATCGACGGTCGTGTCTGTCGAGTACTCGCCCGCCTCAGGCGCCTGCGAGCAGACCTTCCAGTTGCGGTCAAAGGCCTGCATGCGGCCTCGGCCGGAAGCATCGTGCGAGGAAAGCGCGTAGAAGCCGGCTGCCTGCGCCTGGTCCTGGGCGGACTGGAGACCCTTGCCCCTCATGTCGGGCAGGGCTGCGGTCTTGGCCTTCCCGGTGTTGGCGTCGCTGCCAGTCGTGCCAGTCGCTCCCGGGGCATCGGACTGGCTCTTGCTGGACGCGATGGTGCTGGGCTTGCTTGAAGTGCTGCCCGTGTCGGTGCCTTCGCAGGCAGTGAGCGCGCACAGCGCTGTGACAGTGAGTGCGGCGGCGGTGATGCGGCTGATCATGGTCCCCCCAGGACGGTGCTTGGATCGCAGATGCATGATGCATCAACCAGTGGAGATGCGGTGATTGCGTGACGCCTCTGTGACGTACTTGGGTGGGAACGTGGTCGGGCCCGCCCGGCGCCGGAGCGGCGTCCGGGGCCGTGAAGTCTGCGCCGTGGCGGCGCAAGTGGCAGCCGGCGGCGAGACTTGCCTGGCCGCCGCCGACCACCACCACGTCCACGTCGAGGTGCTGCGTCACGAACCCAGTCGGGCGGCCGTGAACTTCCGCCGCCAGGCGAGCGAGACATGGACCAGGGCGACCAGCACCGGGACCTCGATGAGTGGGCCGACCACGCCGGACAGCGCCTGACCGGAGGTGACACCGAAGGTGGCGACGGCCACCGCGATGGCCAGCTCGAAGTTGTTGCCCGCCGCCGTGAAAGCCAGCGTCGCGGTGCGGTCGTAGGCCAGGCCGATCGCCTTGCCGAGGGCGAACGTGCCGAACCACATCACCGCGAAGTAGGCCAGCAGCGGCAGCGCGATCCGGGCGACGTCCAGCGGCCGCGAGGTGATCGTATTTCCTTGCAGGGCGAAGAGGATGACGATCGTGAACAGCAGCCCGTACAGCGCCCACGGGCCGATCTTCGGCAGGAACTTGGCCTCGTAGTCGGCACGGCCGAGTTTCTTCTCGCCGATACGACGGGTGAGGAACCCGGCGAGCAACGGGATACCGAGGAAGATGACGACATTGAGGGCGATCTTCCACAGGGAGATGTTGAGGTGCTCACCGTCGCCCAGGCCGAGCCAGCCGGGCAGCAGGTCGAGGTAGAACCAGCCGAGCAGGCCGAACGCCAGGACCTGGGGGACCGAGTTGAGGGCCACGAGTACGGCGGCGGCTTCACGGTCGCCGCAGGCGAGGTCGTTCCAGATGACGACCATGGCGATGCAGCGGGCGAGACCGACGATGATCAGGCCGGTGCGGTAGGCGGGCAGGCCGGACAGGAAGATCCATGCGAGCGCGAACATCACCGCGGGTCCCACGAGCCAGTTGATGACCAGCGAGGACACCATGAGCTTCTTGTCGCCGGTGACGGCGTCGAGCTTGTCGTAGCGGACCTTGGCCAGGACCGGGTACATCATGATCAGCAGGCCGACGGCGATGGGCAGCGAGATGCCGCCTACATCCACCTGGGCCAGGGCGTCGTTCAGGCCCGGGATGGCACGGCCCAAGCCGAGACCGAGGGCCATCGCGAGCAGGATCCAGACGGCGAGGAAGCGGTCCAGGGTCGACAGCTTCGCGACGATCGAGGATTCCTCGGGCGGCGCGGCTGCTTCGGTGCGGGTCACGGGCAGGCCCTCTTGTCGCCGGCGGTGGCGCGGGCAGTGGCGGCGAGATCGGCGAACTGACCGGCCAGCGACGCGATGACGTCGGGCTTGAGCCGGTAGTAGGTGTACCGGCCGCACGGCTCCGTCTCCACGACCCCGGCCTCGCGCAGCACCTTGAGGTGGTTGGAGAGGTTGGTCTGCCTGGCCCCCGTCTCCTCGATCAGGTGCGTGGTGCAGAGCGTCTCCCTGGCGAGCAAGGAGACGATCTGGAGCCTGAGCGGGTCGGCCAGCACCCGGATCAGATCAGTATCGACTGACGTCAGCATGGGCTGATACTGTCACATCAGCCTGGAGTGATACCAGTCCGGGCTGATCCCAGGGAGTCGAACTCCACGTTCCGATGGCGACGGCCCAAAGGGGCCCGCTCGGTCCGCTCGTGAAGGAAGAACCGATGTCCTCCAGCCCGCTCGCCTCCGTGCTGTTCGTCTGCGTCCACAACGCCGGCCGGTCCCAGATGGCCGCCGGATTCCTCTCCCACCTCGCGGGCGACCGGATCGAGGTCCGCTCCGCCGGTTCCGTCCCCGGCGACCAGGTCAACCCCGCCGCGGTCGAAGCCATGAAGGAAGTCGGCGTCGACATCTCGGCCGCCACACCGAGGGTCCTCACCACCGAGGCCGTCCAGGCGTCCGACTACGTCGTCACCATGGGCTGCGGTGACGCCTGCCCCGTCTTCCCCGGCAAGAAGTACCTCGACTGGGCCCTGGAGGACCCGGCCGGCAAGGGCGTCGAGGCCGTGCGCCCGATCCGCGACGAGATCAAGATCCGCATCGAGGCCCTGATCGCCGAAATCGACGCCGCCGAGCAGCGCCAGGACTGACGCTCACTGACACCAGCACACGAGCGCGCAGCATCGGTGAGTGTCTGACTGCATGACAACGCTGACGCACAGCGGCGGACGAGCGCGGACGCCTGCGGACCACCGGTGATCCGTCGGTCCGGTGCGCCTCAGTCGGCGATGGTGGCGTACTCATGCGCCGGCGTCCCCTGTACGACGAGTCGACCGCAGTTCGCCCGCGGCGCGGAGTGGCAAGGCCCAGTACGTGCGACGCCTTGCCGCGCCGCCCCCGGGGCCTCCACGGCCACTGCGCACGTCACGCGTTCGAGCTTGGCAGGGGTATGCCGGGCCGGGGGCGGGAGTCGGGGTTTTCGGGCGCTGGGCAGGGCCGGGTCCGAGGTGGCGGATCGGCTGGAACGGCCGCTGCGCGAAGGGCCTCCGGCTGCGACCGTTCCAGATTCTCCCGCTGCGGATGCGAGGGGGGTGACTACTTGAGGCCCGCGCCCTTGTCGGCGATGTGGGAGATCCGGTGGCTGCCGTGGTCCATGTCGACGACCAGTTTGGTGGTGCTTCCCTCGCTCCAGGTCAGGGTGACGACGGCCTCCGTGTTGTTGCCGACGGTGCCGTTGCCGGTGACCTTCCAGGCGAGCGGGACGTTCTGGGCGCGCAGGACGCCGTCGGCGTGCTCCCGGTCCTCCCAGACCGCCAGCTCCTTCTGGAGGGCCGGGGTGAGGTAGTGGTTTCGCAGGGCCTGCCCCAGGTTGCCGCGGTCCTCGTCGATCACCGCGTCGATGTAGGTGCCGTAGAAGTCGGCGATGCGGGTGATGTCGTCGGACGGCTTGCCGCTGACGCTGCGCGGGGCGCCGGCGGAGGCGTGGGCGGTGGCACCGAGGCCGAGGGCGACGGCGAGGACGCCGGCGGCCAGGACGGTGCGGGTCTTGCTCATCATGTGCTGTTCCCCTTTTTTGGGTCGTGCCGCATCACGCCGAATGGCGCGGTCGGTGGTCGATGGGCCGCCCTCCCCACCCCCGTGGCGGAGGGCGGCCCGGTCATGCGGTCAGTGGAGCTGTCCAGGACGGCTCGGGTGCGGCTGGTGACCGGCCGCAGTACGGCGGTCGGGCACCTTGGCCGTGGCGTTCGCCCCTGTGGTGAGCGTCGCGCCGAGGGCGAGGCCGGTGACGACGAGCGCGAGGAGCGGGTCTGTGCGGGTGCGCTCGGGCATGGCTGTCCCCCGTGAATCGGGCATGGCTGTTCCCCGTGCATGAGTGCATGGATGGGGTCTGTCGCCCGTCGCCGGCTGGTCGGTCCGGCCCTCGTCGGGGCGACACCAGGAGCATCGGCCGTCATGGCGGCCCGGCGCAACGCCGGACGCCCCTCCGGCGACGGTGGAACCATCCCAGCCCATCTGACGTGCAGGTACATGGGCCGCCTGGGATACGGGGATACGCGGCAGGACGGGGGAACGGTGCCGACCGGGGACGACGTCGAGCAGTTCGCGGGGCTGCTGCGCCGGCTGAAGGACCGCGCGGGACGGAGCTACGGCTCGCTGGCCCGGCGCGTCAACATGAACACCTCCACGCTGCACCGCTACTGCGCGGGCGAGGCGGTCCCGCAGGACTACGCCCCGGTGGAGCGCCTGGCCGTCTTCTGCGGGGCGACACCGGAGGAACGCCTCCAACTGCACCGCCTGTGGCTGCTCGCGGTGGCGGCACGGCAGCGGCCGAGAGCTGGTGAGCGGACGACGGAGCCGGCCAGGGCCGGTCAGGGAGCAGGGGCCGAGGGGCTGCTGGAGCCGACGGGGGGCGACCGGGCTCCGGGTCCGGCCAGCCGGACGGCGCGGGGCCCGGGCGGCGGCGCGCACGGCATGGGTGGCGATGCGAGCGGCATCGGTGGTGGCGCGGACGACAGCGGCGATGACGGGGGCGGCACCGGCGGCGGCGCCCCCGTCACCGGGGGTGACGGTGACGGGGGCGGCGCGAGTGGTGCGTCGTCGCGGCTCGACGCGCGGGCACCCGGCGCCGGGCGCCCCGCTTCCGACGCTTCCGGTCCGGGCGGTCCGGGTTCGACGGCCCGGTGGGGGGCGGCCCGCTCGGCCGGACGGCCCTGGTACCGCCGTCGCCGTACCGTCGTCGGCGCCGCCGCGGCGACCGTGCTGCTGGTGACGCTGGGCAGTCTGTCGGCGCTGTCGGCCGGCCGGTCGCACGACGACTCGGCCAGGGCCCCCGCTCAGTCCCGTACGACAGGCACCGGCACGGCACACCGTCCCCCGGCCGCCAGGACCAGCCCCTCCCCCAGCCGTTCGCCTTCGCCCTCCGCGGCAGCGCATGCTGCGGGGCCTCCCGAGGCGGACGGCGGACCGCCGGCGGACACGACGAGCGCCGCCCCCGTGACGGCCGGTGTACCGCTCGCCTGGACCGCCGATTCCCAGATCTGGCGCGGCGGTTGCGGACATGACTACGTCATCGGCAAGGAGCCGGACCAGGTGCCCCCGCCGCCGGTGCAGCAGGATGCGGGGGCGTGGGCGGCGACGCAGGGGGCGGTGCACGGCCGGGAGTCGATGGTGCGGATCTCGGTGCAGGGGAAGTCGTCCACGGCCGTGGTCCTGGAGGCCCTCCGGGTCCGTGTCGTCAGCCGCGGCACCCCGGTCACCGGCACCGTGTACGCCATGGACCAGGGCTGCGGCGGTGACCTGACGCCCGGTTACTTCTCGGTGAACCTGGACGTCAACCGCCCGGTCGCCCGTGCGCGCCGCGGTGACGACAGCGGGAAGCCCCTCCGGCGGTTCCCCTTCCGCGTCTCCGCCGGGGAGCCGGAGGTGCTGCTGGTCACCGCGACGACCGAGACCAGCGACTGCGCCTGGTACCTGGAACTGGACTGGTCCTCCCAGGGCCGCACCGGCACCGTCCGCATCGACGACCACGGCCGCCCGTTCCGCACCAGCAGCATCAAGGGCCTGCCGCGCTACTGGTACGGCACCAACGACCATGGTGTGCGCCAGTGGGTGCCCACCGCCGGCTCCTGAAGTGCGCCGCAGGACCGGCGACGCCGCGGCCTCCCCTGAGGTTCGGCTACACCGGCGAGCAGGCCTACCTGCCCCTCGGGTCCGCCCCCATCGAGGGACGCATCAGCGGGATCGTCGACATCCCCAACGCCCAGCCCCACCGGCGGGGCTGCCGCTTCCCGCCCGACCACCGGTCACGAGCCGCAGCAGCCGCCCGCCGCAGTCTCTTCGGCTGGTGCGCTCATGCCCAGCCGGATCAGTTGCGGTGCCGGTGTGCAGCACTCGCCGCCGGTCCGCTCCCCTTCGGGGGCGTCGAAGAGGCCCGCGCCGCCGCACACTCCCGTTTCCGGGAGGGTGAGTTCGACACGGTCGGCGGACTCGACGTCGCCTGCGAGGGCCGCGACGACGGAGCGGACCTGCTCATAGCCGGTCATCGCGAGGAAGGTCGGGGCGCGGCCGTAGGACTTCATGCCGACCAGGTGGACGCCCCGCTCCGGGTGGGCCAGTTCGCGGTGGCCGTGCGGGGGGACGGTTCCGCACGAGTGCTGGTTGGGGTCGATCAGCGGTGCGAGGGCGACCGGGGCCTGAAGGCGTTCGTCCAGGCCGAGGCGGATCTCCGACAGGAAGGACAGGTCCGGCCGGAAGCCGGTCAGGACGAGCACCTCGTCGACGGGGTCCAGGCGGCGGCCGTCGTCCGCGACCAGGACCAGGCGGCCGTCGGCGTCCGGTTCGACGGCCTCGGTGCGGAAGCCGGTGACCGGCTCCGCGTGGCCCGCGTCGACGGCGGCCTTCGCCGCGAGTCCCAGCGCGCCGCGGGCGGGGAGCTGGTCCGCGGCCCCGCCGCCGAAGGTGGAGCCGGACAGGCCCCGGCGCACGATCCACACCGCCTTCGTGCCCGTGCCGTCCCCGGCCCCGGCCAGGTCGGCGAGCAGTGCGAGGGCGGTGAAGGCGGACGCCCCGGAGCCGATGACGGCCGTGCGCCTGCCCGCGTACCGGGCGCGGACGGCCGGGTCCCTCAGGTCGGGGACGCGGTAGCCGATCCGCTCGGCGGCGGCGCGCTCACCGAGCGCGGGCAGACCGCTGCCGCCCGCCGGGGCGGGTGTGCCCCAGGTGCCGGAGGCGTCGATCACCGCGCGGGCGAACAGCCGCTCCTCCCGGCCGTCGGTGTACTCGACGTGGACCACGAAGGGCTGGTCCTCCCGGCCGGCGTCGACGACGCGGTCGCGGCCCGCGCGGGAGACGCCGGTCACCCGCGCACCGGTACGCACCGTCTCGCCGAGGACCTCGGCGAGCGGCTGGAGGTAGAGGTCGGCCCAGTCGCCGCCGGACGGGTAGGCCGTCGGGTCGGGCCTGGTCCAGCCGGTGGGGGCCAGCAGCTTCTCGGCGGCCGGGTCGGTGACCTCGCCCCAGGTGGAGAACAGCCGGACGTGCGACCACTCGCGCACGGCGGCGCCGGCGGCCGGGCCCGCTTCCAGGACGAGGGGGCGAAGGCCCCTGCCGACGAGGTGTGCGGCGGCAGCCAGTCCGACGGGTCCTGCCCCGATCACGACCACGGGCAGCTCGGTGTTGGACGCGCTCACGGCGACTCCTTGTACTTGCTTCGACGTTTGTCGATGGATGGCGATCTCAGCATGGCAGTCTGATTCGACTAACGTCAACATAGACACACGTCGAACTCACACCTGGACGGGTTCGACGTGTGTCAACATAGACATATGTCGAATGCCGAAGTGCCGCCCGTGCCGGAGTCCGACGGCCGGGACGTGGTGCCCTGCTGCCCGCCGCTGACCGAGCGGCCGATGGCGGCCGAGGAGGCCGAGACGGCCGCGCGGATGTTCAAGGCACTGGGCGATCCGGTGCGGCTGCGGCTGTTCTCCGCGATCGCCTCGCACGAGGGGGGCGAGGCGTGCGTGTGCGACATCTCCGACGTGGGGGTCTCCCAGCCGACCGTCTCCCACCACCTGAAGAAGCTCAGGGAGGCCGGGTTGCTGACCTCCGAGCGACGCGGAACCTGGGTCTACTACCGGGTCGAACCCTCCGTGCTCGCCGCGATGGGCAGGCTGCTGGCCGTGCCCGTGGCGGTCTGAGCGGTGGCGGGCGAGGAGAGGACGGTGCAGAGCGGCGGGTCGAGCGCGGTGATCGTGCCGCTGGCGGTGGAGCATGCCGCGCAGGTGCTGGCCATCTACCAGGCCGGTATCGACGAGGGCGACGCGACCTTCGAGACCAGCGCGCCGTCATGGGAGGCGTTCGACGCCGGGAAACTCCCCGGGCACCGTTTCGCCGCCCTGGACGCGGACGGGACGGTGCTCGGCTGGATCGCCGCGAGCAGGGTCTCCGACCGGGCGGCGTACGCGGGTGTCGTCGAGCACTCCGTCTACGTCCACCCCGCCGCCCGCGGTCGCCGGGTGGCCTCGGCGCTGCTGAAGGCGCTGATCGACTCCACCGAAGCGGCCGGCGTCTGGACCATCCAGTCCGGCATCTTCCCCGAGAACACCGGCAGCCTCGCCCTGCATCGGCGGGCCGGCTTCCGGGTGATCGGTATCCGCGAGCGCATCGGCCGCCACCACGGTCGCTGGCGCGACGTCGTCCTGGTCGAGCGCCGCAGCCCTCGGATCGGCTGAGCGGCCGGCGCGGGCGCTTGACCCGGTCCGCTGGTCCGCTCCCCCATGGCCCGCTGCGGCGGCCCGGCCCCTCCGGCCCCACGGCCCGCCGCCGCGTGCGTCGACGGTGGAACCGCCCGCCCCGGTGGGGCAGTCTTCTCCCTCGTGGGGAGCGTTCCGTATCAGGGTGGTGCGCCGGGAGGCTCCGGCGCGCACATGGTGGTGTGCGGGGACGACGGCCTCGCGCACCGTCTGGCCGCCGAGTTGCGCGGGGTGTACGAGGAGCAGGTCACGCTGGTCGTGCCGCCCAGCGAACGCACGGTCCGCCCGCCGGTGGTCGGCCGCACCCGGGCGGCGTCCACGTTGCTGGACCGGGTGGTCAACGCGGCCGTGAGCCGGACCGGGACCAACGGCGCGAGCGGCCCGGCCCCCGGCGGGGACCGCGTCGTGGAGGCCGCCGAACTGACCGAGGCGGTGCTGGCCGACGCCGGCGTGCAGCGGGCCGCCGCGCTGGCGCTCGTGTACGACGACGACGAGACGAACATCAGGGCGGCACTCACCGCCCGCCGGCTCAACCCGCGGCTGCGGCTCGTACTGCGCCTGTACAACCGGCGGCTGGGGCAGCACATCGAGGAACTTCTCGACCAGGCCGCCGCATTGGCGCTCGGGGACGGAGACGGGGAGGGGGACGGTGCCGAGGCCGGCTCCGGGTTCGACGCCTCCACCACCGTCCTGTCCGACGCCGACACGGCGGCGCCCGCGCTGGCCGCCGGCGCCGTCGCGGGCACCAGCAAGGTCGTGCAGACCGACGGGCTGCTCCTGCGTGCGGTGGAGCGGCCTCCGCCCGCGCCGGGGCAGGTCGCCGATCCCGGGCTGTGCACACTCGCGCTGCTGTCGGCCACCAGCAGCGACCCGGCCGGCGCGGACGGCTCCGAGGGCAGCGGGGAGCAGGGGCCGCGGCTGCTGCCCGACGAGGCCGCGGTACGGGCGGCCACCGGGCGTGGCGCCGTCGTGCTGGAGCAGGTGTCGTACTCCGGTCCGCCGCTGGCGGCGGGTCGTGGGGTCTCCGGTGTCGTGCCGCCGCTCACGTCGCTGTTCTCCCGGCGGCTGCGCTGGTCGCTGGCCGGTCTGGTGGGCTGCGTGTTCGCGCTCGCGGTGACGCTGTGGCTCGTGACCGGCGTCCATCCGCTGGGCGCGCTCTACCTCACGCTGCTCGACCTGTTCGCCATCGACGACCCGGCCCTGGGGTCGTCGACGGGCCGTCAGGTGCTGCAACTGCTCTCCGGACTGGTCGGGTTGCTGCTGCTGCCGGTGCTGCTGGCCGCCGTACTCGAGGCGCTGGGGACCTTCCGGTCCGCGTCCGGGCTGCGCAAGCCGCCGCGCGGGCTCGGCGGGCACGTGGTGCTGCTGGGCCTCGGCAAGATCGGCACCCGGGTGCTGACACGGCTGCGGGAACTGCACATCCCGGTGGTGTGCGTGGAGTCCGATCCGGAGGCGCGGGGCCTGGCCGCGGCACGGAGGCTGCGGGTGCCGGTGGTGCTCGGGGACGTCACGCAGGAGGGCGTGCTGGAGGCCGCGAAGATCCACCGCGCGCACGCGCTGCTCGCGGTGACGAGCGCCGACACGACGAACCTGGAGGCCGTGCTGTACGCGCGGTCCGTCCGCCCCGACCTGCGGGCCGTGCTCCGCCTCTACGACGACGACTTCGCGACCGCGGTGTACCGCACCCTGCGCGCCGCGCACCCGCGTGCGCTGACCCGCAGCCGCAGCGTGTCCCACCTGGCCGCGCCCGCGTTCGCCGGGGCGATGTTCGGGCGGCAGGTCCTCGGGGCGATCCCGGTGGAACGGCGGGTGCTGCTGTTCGCGGCCGTGGGCGTCGCCGGGCATCCGCAGCTGGAGGGCAGGACGGTCGCGGAGGCCTTCCGCGCCGGCTACTGGCGCGTGCTGGCCCTGGACACGGGCGTGACGGACGGGGAGCGCCGGGAGCCGGCCGGGCAGGCGGCGGCCAGGGACGCCGGACACGGGTCGGGGCTGGTGTGGAACCTCCCGGGCACGTACGTCCTGCGGGGCGAGGACCGGGTGGTGCTGGCGGCGACCCGCAGGGGCCTGGCGGAACTGCTGGGCCGCCGGTCCCGCGAACGGGCCGGGGCCTGACCCCGGCCGGCACCCCGCGACGGCCCGGCGCGACGGCCCCCCGGCGGCGCCGGCGGGCCGCCTGCTCCGCGTGGGCGCGCCGGCCCCTCGGTCCACGGCCCGCGCGGCCCCGGACCGGCCACCCACCCGGCCCCGGAACAGCCCACCGGCCCACGACCCACCGCCCGGGGGGACGGACCGCCTCAGCCGCCGGCGCCTTGCCTGCTGCGGCTGCGCTGCCCGCCAAGGACCGCCACCGGCCGACTGCCCGCCACGGCTCCGGGTGCCGGCTACCGACCACCCGCCGACTGCCGCCCACAGCCCCGCCCACCGGCCACGCCTGCCGCAGCAGCCGCGCGCCGCGGTCGGCGGAGGGGACGGCACCGGCGGCCCGGGCTCCGGTCCGGCCCCTGCCCGCGGCCCGGCGCCGCCGTCGCCGGGGCCCGTCCTCAGCCGGTGCGCCGGGGCAGGTGGCGCTGGGCGAACTCCAGCTCCAGGCGGACCTGCTTGATCCGCTCGTCCACCACCAGCGAGCCGTGGCCGGCGTCGTAGCGGTAGACCTCGTGGACGGCGCCGCGCGACTCCAGACGCTTGACGTAGTTCTCGATCTGGCGGATCGGACAGCGCGGGTCGTTGACGCCGGCGGAGATGTGGACCGGGGCCTTGACCTGGTCGACGTACGTCAGCGGGGAGGAGGCCTCGAACCGCTCGGGCACCTCCTCGGGCGTGCCGCCGAGCAGGGTGCGGTCCATGGCCTTCAGCGCCTCCATCTCGTCGTGGTACGCCGTGACGTAGTCGGCGACCGGGACCGCCGCGATGCCCAGCGCCCAGGCCTCCGGCTGGGTGCCCAGACCGAGCAGGGTGAGGTAGCCGCCCCAGGAGCCGCCGGTGAGGACGAGCCGCTCGGGGTCGGCGAGGCCCGAGCCGATCGCCCACTCCCGCACCGCCGCGATGTCCTCCAGCTCGATCAGGCCGACGCGGTGCTTGAGCGCGTCGGTCCAGGCCCGGCCGTAGCCGGTGGAACCCCGGTAGTTGACCCGGATCACCGCGTACCCGTGGTCCACCCAGGCCGCCGGCGCGGCGGCGAAGGAGTCGCTGTCGTGCCAGGTCGGACCGCCGTGGATGTCGAACACCGCGGGGAACGGCCCGGTGGCGCCCGCGGGCTTCTGGACCAGGGCGTGGATGCGGCCGCCCGGCCCCCGCACCCACACGTCCTCCACCGGCACCGAGCCCGGGGACTTCATGCCGGGCGGGTCCAGGACGACCCCGCCCGCCGTGGAGCGGACGACGGGCGGCTCGGCCGCCGACGACCACAGGTATTCCACGCTGCCGTCGGGTCGCGGCGTCGCCCCCGAGACCGTGCCGGCGGGCGTGGGGATCCGGGTCAGCTCACGGGCCCCGAGGTCGTAGCGGAACAGCTCGCTGCGCGCCTCGAAGCCGTGCGCGACGAGGAGCGCCCTGCCGTCCGGGTACCACTCCGCGCTCACGTCGCCGGGCAGCTCCAGCGCCAGGTCCGTCTCCTCGCCCGTCGCGACGTCCCACACGAGCGGCTCCCAGCGGCCCCGCCGCTGGTGGCCGATGAGCAGCCGGGTGTCGCCGTCGACCGGCGCGAACCCGAGCACCTCGAGGCCGAGCTCCCGCGTGCCGCCCTTGGTGTCGTCCAGCTCGGCGACCGGCGAGCCGTCCGGGCGCACCACCCGCAGCGCCGAGTGCATCGCGTCGCCGTGCTCGGTGTGCTCGACGGCGATCAGCGAACCGTCGTGGGACAGGTCGCCGACGTGCGCCGACTCGCGGTGGCGGTAGATCTCCACCGGCTGCCCGCCCGCCCGGGCGAGGTGGATCGTGGTGCCCTCCTCGTCCGTGGAGCGGCCCACCACCGCCGTGCGGCCGTCCCGGCCCAGTGCGAGGCCCGCCGGGTACGAGGCGCCCAGGCCCGGCACGGCCGCCTCGTCGGGTCCGCCGGTGAACGGCTGACGGCGCCAGACGCCGAACTCGTCGCCGTCCTTGTCGTCGAACCACCAGACCCACTCGCCGTCCGGCGAGAGCACGCCGTCCGTCGTGCCGTTCGGCCGGTCCGTCACCTGGCGCTGCTCACCGGTCGCCCGGTCCCAGGCGTACAGCTCGTACGTCCCCGTGGCGTTCGACACGAACAGGGAACGGTCCGGTGCGTCCTCCGCCCAGTCCGGCAGCGACACCCGGGGTGCCCGGAAGCGCTTCTCCCAGTCCGGCATCTCCTCGGTCCGCGCCCGCAGGCCCCGCTGTTCACGCTGGTCCCGCGAGTCGGACCCGTTGCTCTCATTCATGGCCCCATAGTGCCTGGACCGCCGGACAACACGCTGACGGCGGCCACAGCCTGTGGACAACGTCGACCCGACTCCTCCTCACTCCTCACCTTCCCCACGCGGGACCACCCCGCCGGGGCGCACCCGGACGCGCCCGGGCGGAGCACCCCGACACGCCCCACCGGGGCGGGCGCCCATGCCGTACGCCTCGAACGCCTGCGCGACAGCCTCCGGTCCCACCCCGCGGCCGGTGCGTGCCGCGCAGTGCGTACCGTTGAGGGCGTGTACCGGTTCCTGCTGACGCCCCGCTGGTGGGGCATCAACGTCTTCGTGCTGCTCGCCATCCCCTTCTGCGTGTTCATGGGGACCTGGCAGCTCGGCCGCTTCGAGGACCGGGTGCAGGAGCACCGGGCCACGAACGAGCAGGCCGCCTCGAACCGCTCGGAGGCGGCGCGTCCACTGGCGCAGCTGCTGCCTGTGGACAAGCGGACCTCCGGGAGGCGGGCCACGGCCACCGGCCGGTACGGCATGCAGCTGCTGGTCCCGGACCGCGAGCTGGACGGCAAGCGGGGCTACTACGTGCTGACGCTGCTGCGCACCGACGGCTCCGGCAAGGCCCTGCCGGTCGTGCGCGGCTGGCTGCCCGGGACCGCGGACGCGGCGAAGGCCCCGGCCCCGCCGGCCGGCGAGGTCACGGTCACCGGTGCGCTCCAGGCGTCGGAGACGCCGGGCGAGAACGGCGTGAGCGCCAGGGGCGGGCTGCCGGCCGGGCAGACCGCGGCGATCAGCGCGGCGTCGCTGGTCAACCTCGTGCCGTACGACGTCTACGACGCGTGGGTCACCCTCGACCACGCCGACTCCGGGATGACGGCGGTGCCGGCGAGCGCGCCGCAGAACACCGGACTGGACCTGAAGGCGTTCCAGAACCTCGGCTACACCGGTGAGTGGTTCGTGTTCGCCGGGTTCGTGGTCTTCATGTGGTTCCGGCTGGTTCGGCGCGAGGCGGAGTACGCGCGGGACGCGGAGCTGGGCCTGGTGCCGGACGAGGCCGCCGCGGCCGGCCCCGCCCCGAAGAGCCCGTCCGGCGTCTGAGCCGGCCGCCTGCGGGGCCCGGAGGCCGGTGCGGCTCCGGACCCGCCCGGCCGGCCCGCGCCGCCGTTCAGGACGCCGTGAGCACTCCGGTCCGGTACACCGTCCCCGCGCACGCGTTGGACACCGTCGCCGAGACCGTCGGGGCGCCCCCGTCCGCGGTGTACGACACCACGACGCCGCCGTCCGCCGGGCCGTCCTGGACCAGCTGGGTGGTGGTGCCCGTCTCGCCCGACGAGGTCGCACCGCCGCCGGAGCTCACCGGCTGGCTCGGCGACGGATCGGGCGAGGGGCCCTCGGTGGCGGTGCCGCCGGTGGTGCCGCCGCCCGTGGTGGGGCAGGTCTGCGAGGGCACCCAGGCGAACTTCACCACGTACGACGCACCGGGCTTCAGGACGAGCCCCGGCACCTCGGTGGACGGGTCGGGCAGTCCGGCCGCGGCGTCCCCCGAGGTGTGGGCCAGGACGCTGATGCTGCCGGGGTCCGCCGCACCCTGCGGGAGGGTGCTCACGGTGCCGGTGCCGCCGACGGTGCAGCTCCGCGAGGAGACGTTGCCGATCCGGAAGGTGCCGTAGACGGCGCCCGCCGAGTCGGGCGGGGCGACCGTCGCCGAGGCGGAGCCGAGCTGCGCGGACGTGCACGCGGGGGCGCCGCCCTGTGAGGCGGAGGGGTCGTCCGTGCCGCCGCCGGAACCGCCGCCGGTCCCGGCGCGCCTGTCCCCCTTCCGGCCGTCCCCGGTGCCGTCCCGGTCCTTGTCGGTGGACTTGCCGTCGGGGCCGCCCGTGGCGCGCGGTCCGCCGTCCGGTCCCCCGCCCTCGCTCGTGCCGCCCTGGGCCTGCGAGGCCTGGCCGGCGATGGCGGGGCTGGCGGTGGACCCGGTGGAGTTCGAGACGTGCACCAGGGCCGGGACGGCGGTGCCGACGAACAGCGCGGCGGCCGCCATGCCGACGGCTGCCTGCCGCTTGCGGGCCCGCCGGGCGGGCACCGCGCGCCGGAGATGGTCCAGCGTTCCGTCGCTCGGGGCGATGTCCTCGACCGCCTGGTGCAGCAGCCTGCGCAGGGCCAGCTCGTCCGAGTCGAACCCCTCGAGGTCCATTTCGTCGGGGCTGTGGTTCACGGTGTCGTTCCCAGCGTGCGATTGCGTGTGCTCTTGCTCGTGCGGCCGCGGGGCCCCGGCCTCGTCCACGGGGGCGGGCCCGGGCGTCCGGGCGGTGTCGGCGGGGTCGCGCTGCTCGCGCGGCCGCCGCTCCTCGCCGTTCGCGCTCATGCCCGCGCCTCCATGGCGATCCGCAGTGCGGCTATGCCACGGGAGCCGTACGCCTTGACCGAGCCCAGCGAGATGCCGAGGGTCTCGGCGACCTGGGCCTCGGTCAGGTCCGCGAAGTAGCGCAGCACCAGCACCTCGCGCTGCCGGCGCTGGAGCCCCTTCATCGCCTTGATCAGCGAGTCGCGCTCGAGCTGGTCGTAGGCCCCCTCCTCGGCGCTCGCCATGTCCGGCATCGGCTTGGAGAGCAGCTTCAGGCCGAGGATGCGCCGGCGCAGGGCCGAGCGGGAGAGGTTCACGACGGTCTGCCGCAGGTAGGCGAGCGTCTTCTCGGGGTCGCGGACCCGCTTGCGCGCCGAGTGCACGCGGATGAAGGCCTCCTGCACGACGTCCTCGCAGGAGGCGGTGTCGTCCAGGAGCAGGGCCGCGAGACCCAGGAGCGAGCGGTAGTGGGCGCGATACGTCTCGGTGAGGTGGTCGACGGTGGTGCCGGCCGCCACGGTCTCCTCGGCGCCGTCACGCTGGTTCGGTATGCGGGCGGGCCGCGCAGCGGGCATGGGCGCGATCACCGGCATGCCGCCGGGCGCCCCGGGCATGCGGGGGCGGAGCGCCCCGCGGGGCGGCCGGAGGGCCGTGCCGCGGGCCGCCAGGGGAAGTCCTCCCGCCCCGGCGGAGCCGAGGGCGGGGGAGAAGTCGAGTACCTCTGCCACGCCAGTTGGACACGTCTGCCCCCGCAGGGGTTGTACGTGCCGGGCATCACTTTTGCGCCGATCGACGCGGCCGACCACGTGCGCGTGCCCGCCGGCACCACGGACGGTGCCCCAAGTGCACTCATGTGTCCCGCTCTTCCCCTGTGTCCTGAATGCTCGGGCCGTCCCCACGTCCCGCAGCGTCCCCACGCCCCCGACGGGCGTCCGCAAAGACGCTCCCCGCCCTTCGCGCGGTTGCGAAAGACGGGGAGGGAAATCTTCGGACGCCGAGGCGACGCGGATCAAGTGGCCCGGGCCACCGGCCGCTTCACATTCCTTGACCGAGATCCTACAAACGTATCAGCGGTAACCAGGAGTTTTACCGGACGGTAGTCGCCCGAGACCCCCCCAATCCTGGCGGCGGGCGCGCGCGGTCCGCGCTCCCGGGCCGGGCGGATCACGCCGACTCGGCCGCCAGGAGCTCCGCGATCTGGGCCGCGTTCAGCGCCGCGCCCTTGCGCAGATTGTCACCGCAAACGAAAAGTTCGAGCGCCGTCGGGTCGTCCAGCGCCCGCCGCACCCGCCCGACCCACGTCGGGTCCGTGCCCACCACGTCGGCGGGGGTGGGGAACTCGCCGGCCGCCGGGTCGTCGTACAGGACGACCCCGGGTGCCGTGGCGAGGATCTCGCGGGCCCTGTCGACGGTGACCTCGTCCTCGAAGCGGGCGTGCAGGGTGAGCGAGTGAGCGGTGACCACCGGGACGCGCACACACGTCACGGCGACCGGGAGCCGGGGCAGCCCTAGGACCTTGCGAGACTCCTCCCGCACCCGCATCTCCTCCGACGACCAGCCTTCCGGGCACAGCGAGCCGGCCCACGGCACGACGTTCAGCGCGACCGGCTCCGGGAAGGGCCCGGTGTCGTCCCCGACGGCCCGCCGCACGTCACCGGGGCTGGTGCCCAGCTCCGTACCGGCGACCAGGGACAACTGCCGGCGCAGGGTCTCCACGCCCGCGCGCCCCGCCCCGCTCGCGGCCTGGTAGGCGGAGACCACCAGAGCGCGCAGCCCGAACTCGGCGTGCAGGGCGCCGAGCGTCACGATCATGGACAGCGTCGTGCAGCCCGGGCCCGCGACGATGCCGCGCGGCCGCCGCCGGGCGGCGTGCGGGTTCACCTCGGGTACGACGAGCGGCACGTCCGGGTCCATCCGGAACGCCGCGGAGGTGTCGACCACCACCGCGCCCTTGGCGGCGGCGACCGGCGCCCACCGCGCGGCCACCTCGTCGGGCACGCCGAAAAGGGCGACGTCGATCCCGTCGAGGGCTTCCTCGGCGAGGGCGACGACCTCGGCCTCCTCCCCGCGCACGGCCAGCTTGCGGCCGGCCGAGCGCGGCGAGGCGATCAGGCGGATCTCGCCCCAGATGTCCGCGTGCTGGGACAGGATCTGGCGCAGGACCGTGCCGACGGCCCCGGTCGCTCCCACGACCGCGAGCGCCGGTCGGGCGGTCATCGCCGGACGCCTCCGCGCGAGGGGGCGCTCAGCGCCCGCTGCCGGGGGGACGTCATCGTCCGGTGCCCCCGTAGACGACGGCCTCGTCGCTGTCGGAGTCGAGCCCGAAGGCGGTGTGCACGGCACGCACGGCCTCCGGCACGTCGTCCTTGCGCGTGACGACCGAGATGCGGATCTCGGAGGTCGAGATCAGCTCGATGTTCACGCCGGCGTCGGACAGTGCGGTGAAGAAGTCCGCCGTGACTCCCGGGTTGGTCTTCATCCCGGCGCCGACCAGGGAGATCTTGCCGATCTGGTCGTCGTAGCGCAGGGAGTCGAAACCGATGCCGGACCGGTTCTTCTCCAGTGCGTCGATGGCCTTGCGGCCCTCGGCCTTCGGCAGGGTGAAGGAGATGTCCGTCAGGCCCGTGGCGGCGGCGGACACGTTCTGCACGACCATGTCGATGTTGATCTCGGCGTCGGCGATCGTGCGGAAGATCGAGGCGGCCTCTCCCGGCTTGTCCGGCACGCCGACCACCGTGATCTTGGCCTCGGAGGTGTCGTGCGCGACACCGGAGATGATGGCCTGCTCCACCTGCATGTCCCCTTGCTCGATCGGCTCGCTGCTGACCCACGTGCCCTGCAGCCCGCTGAAGGAGGAGCGGACGTGGATCGGGATGTTGTACCGGCGGGCGTACTCCACGCAGCGGTGGAGCAGCACCTTGGAGCCGGACGCGGCCAGCTCCAGCATGTCCTCGAAGGAGATCCAGTCGATCTTCCGGGCCTTCTTCACCACGCGCGGGTCGGCGGTGAACACGCCGTCCACGTCCGTGTAGATCTCGCAGACCTCGGCGTCGAGGGCGGCCGCGAGGGCCACGGCGGTGGTGTCGGAGCCACCGCGACCGAGGGTCGTGATGTCCTTCTTGTCCTGGCTGACACCCTGGAAGCCGGCGACGATGGCGATGTTGCCCTCGTCCAGCGCGGTCCGGATGCGGCCCGGGGTGACGTCGATGATCCGGGCTTTGTTGTGGACCGAGTCGGTGATGACACCTGCCTGGCTGCCGGTGAACGACTGGGCCTTGTGACCCAGGTTCTTGATCGCCATGGCCAGCAGGGCCATGGAGATCCGCTCCCCGGCGGTCAGCAGCATGTCGAGCTCGCGGCCGGCAGGGATCGGGGATACCTGCTCGGCGAGATCGATCAGCTCGTCCGTCGTGTCGCCCATCGCGGAAACGACGACAACCACCTGGTTGCCGTTCTTCTTCGCTTCCACGATCCGCTTGGCGACGCGCTTGATGCCCTCGGCATCGGCTACGGAGGAGCCTCCGTACTTCTGCACGACAAGGCCCACGTGCGCTCCTCGCTCAGTCCGTCTCGGTCGCACATACGCGAATGCAGTGCGGTCGGCTCAGTCTATCGAGCGTCCGAAATCCACCTCGGCGATATCGCATGGTGAGATGTCCGGCGCCCGCTTTCCAGGACGGCACATGCCCACCCCGCGGAACGGCCACGCGAAAAGTGCCCGGGGTCACACGGCCCTGGATGCGACCGGACTTTCCGCTCCTCCGCCCCCCTGTGTCCGCCCTGTCGGGCACGCAGTCCCGGAGCACTGCCCGGGGAGGCGCCGCAGTCATACCTGACTTTCCGTCACCCCGGTTGTGCGGACAACGAGCTGACGGCGCAGGAGCTCTCCGACCACGACAGGTCGAAGAGCTGCGCGGACGAAGCGCCGAGGCCGTCGCCACCCGCGTCGGCGATTCGTCCCGTCTCTGCAGCGCCCTGCTGCCCCGCTACTGCGGCACGTGCAGGCCCAGGGTTCCGATCTCCTGGGCCATGACCCGGCCGGCCTCGAACTCCAGGGTGTCGTCGCCCAGGCCCTGGTCGGTGTCCAGGCCGTCCAGCTCCTCCAGGGGCTGGTTCAGACGGACGTGGGCGACCAGGGACTGCAGGGCGCGCAGCGTCGCGGAGGCGGTGGAGCCCCAGTTCGAGAAGTAGGAGAACTGCCACCACCACAGGGCCTCGGTGACGCGGCCCGCGCGGTAGTGGGACATGCCGTGCCGCAGGTCGGTGACGACGTCCGCCAGGTCGTCGGAGATCCGGGCGGGGACGGGAGCCCGGCGGGGCTCGTAGGGGTCGAAGACCTCGGAGTAGACGTCGATCGGCTCCAGCAGGCGGGCGAGGTTCTCGCGGAGCTGGTCGACGTCCTGCTCGGGACCGATGTCGGGCTCGTAGCGCTCGTCGGGGAGGATGTCCGCGTGCGCGCCCAGACGCCCGCCGGCCAGCAGCAGCTGGGACACCTCCAGCAGCAGGAAGGGCACCGCCGAGTCGGGTTCGTCCCCCCTGGCGATCTCCGTGACCGCGACCAGGAAGCTCTCGATCTGGTCCGCGATCTGGACCGCGAAGTCGTCCGGGTTGCGGTTGGCGGCGTGCAGCGTGGCGTCAGACATCTAGCAGTCGTCTCCCCTCGAAGGCGCGGCCGAGGGTGACCTCGTCCGCGTACTCCAGGTCGCCACCCACCGGGAGGCCGCTGGCCAGGCGGGTGACCTTCAGGCCCATGGGCTTGATCATGCGGGCGAGGTACGTCGCCGTCGCTTCGCCCTCGAGGTTCGGGTCCGTGGCCAGGATCAGCTCGGTGACCGTGCCGTCCGCGAGGCGGGCCAGGAGTTCCCTGATGCGCAGGTCGTCCGGGCCGACGCCCTCGATCGGGCTGATCGCGCCGCCGAGGACGTGGTAGCGCCCCCGGAACTCGCGCGTGCGCTCGATGGCGACGACGTCCTTGGGCTCCTCCACCACGCAGATGACCGAGGGGTCCCGGCGGCTGTCGCGGCAGATCGCGCACAGCTCCTCCTGCGCCACGTTGCCGCAGGTGGCGCAGAAGCGGACCTTCGCCTTCACCTCGAGCAGGGCGTGCGCGAGCCGCCGTACGTCCGTCGGTTCGGCCTGGAGGATGTGGAAGGCGATCCGCTGGGCGCTCTTGGGACCGACGCCGGGCAGCCGCCCCAGCTCGTCGATGAGGTCCTGGACCACGCCTTCGTACAACGGACTGCCTTCCTTGTTCGGGTGGGTGCGGATGGGTCCCGCACACACCGCTTGTAGTACGTACGGTAGTCGGCCGCCGCCTGCCGGAGGAAGACGGCGGCCGGGACGCGCGGAGGCGAACCTCAGAAGGGGAGGCCGGGGATGCCGCCCCCGCCCAGGCCCTGGGCCAGCGGGCCCAGCTTCTGCTCCTGGAGGGCCTGCGCGTTCTCGTTGGCCGCCTGCACGGCCGCGACGATCAGGTCGGCGAGGGTCTCGGTGTCCTCCGGGTCCACCGCCCCGGGGTCGATCTTCAGCGCCCGCAGCTCACCGGCGCCGGTGACGGTGGCCTTCACCAGACCGCCGCCCGCCTGTCCCTCGACCTCGGTCCGCGCCAGCTCCTCCTGGGCCCGCTGCAGGTCCTGCTGCATCTTCTGGGCCTGCTGGAGCAGCTGCTGCATGTTGGGCTGGCCACCACCGGGAATCACGATCGGCTCCTGCTTTCGTACGACTGTCCGGGGCGGGGTGGGTCGGGACTCCCCGCTGCCACGAGCCTACGTGGTCCACGCGGGCAGCGCCCTGCCACTCTTTCGGGTGAGTCGGGGCCGGGCCCTATACCTGATCAAGGCGCACGTCCGGGCGGATGAGCGCCGAAGTCGCCCCCTTTGCCACCCATTGGGCGGTAGGAAGGGTCCGGCGCGGCAGCGTCGGGTGCCACACCGGATGCCGTACGGCGGTGGGGGCGGCGGCCCGGCGTCGCCGTCGTGCAGCGGCGCGGCGCGCCGCCGCCGTGCGGCCACGCCGGCCGTGGGGCCGGTGGGGCCGCCGTTCAGCCGTACCAGCGTCACGCAGCGCGATCGTGAGGGAGTGCCGGGTGGGTCAGCCCGAGAGGGAGCGCGAGGGCCGGCGACAGGACGGGCGCGGCGAGGGGGCGGCCGGCCCACGGCCGGGCGACCTGACCGGACGGCCCTTCCCGCACGGCGACTGGGGCGAGCCGGCGGAGCGGCTGGAGGAGCTGTACCGGTGGGTGGAGCGCGGCGCTCTGGACACGGTGGCCTGGTACCTGGCGGACCGCGCGCGGAAGCGGCGCGGCGCCCGCGTGCTGCGGTGCGGCGCCGCGGTGGGAGCGGTCGCCGGAGCGGCGCTGCCGTTGCTCGACCTCACCGGGGTGGCCGGCGGGCTGGCGCCCTGGGGGTATCTGGCGTTGCTGCTGTCCGTGGCGTGCGTGGGGGCCGACCGGTTCTTCGGGGTGACCTCGGGATGGACGAGGGACGTGGCGACCGCGCAGGCCGTGCAGCGGCGGTTGCAGGTGCTGCAGTTCGACTGGGCCTCCGAGAGCGTGCGGGAGGTGCTGGGTCCGGCCGAGGGCACGGCGAGCGAGGCGGCGGAGCGGTGTCTCGGGGTGCTGCGGCGGTTCTCGGAGGACGTGACGGAGCTGGTCCGGGCGGAGACGGCGGACTGGATGGTGCAGTTCCGGATCGGGGCGGCACCGATGGGACCGCAGTCGTCGGTGAGGGGCGGGGGCCGGCCCGCGGAGACGGGCGGTGCGCACGGGCGGCCGCCCTTCGTGCCCGGGGGTGCCCGGCCGAACATGCCTCGGCAGCGGCCGCCGGAGCCGAGGTGACCGCGTCTGCGGCTCCCGGGCGGCTGCCCCGCGGTGCGGCCGGGTGCCCCACGAGGGCGCTCGGCGCGGTCCCCGGGTGCGCCACTGCCTGAGGACTGCGCCGGGTGCGTCACTGCCTGGTGTACGTCAGCTTCTCGCCGTTGCTCGTGTTCACCCGCTCCAGGCTGCCGTCCGGCAGGAGGGTGACCTCCGTGGCGGCGCCCGGGGTGCACGACGAACGCGGCTCGCCGGCCGTGACCGTGGACGGACCGATCTGCAAGGACCCGCCGGCGGTGGGCTGCCGGGTGAGCCGGGCCGTGAACTCGCAGTGGTAGGTGCCGGAGCCGGAGGGTCCTTCGGCGACCAGGGTGAGGACGCTGTCGCCGACCTCGCCCTGAGTGATGACCAGTAGGCGGGTGTTCACCCCGCTCGCGTTGTCGATCGTCGCCGTCCAGGTGCCGACGTATCCGGCGGGGACCGCACCCCCGGACGGTGACGCGGACGGGGAGACGGACTCCTGTGACGAGGCCGCCGGGGACGGCTCCGCGTCCGGCGAACCCGGGGTCGTGGGCGCGCCGGCGGTCGGCGACGGGCCGGGGCGGCCGCTGCCCCGGTCGTTGCCGTCCCCGCCCCTCATCAGCGCGTACACCGAGCCGCCCGCGCCGACCGCGACGACCAGCGCGACCGCGACCAGCAGCGCGGTGGAGCGCCGGTCCGCGCGCCGGGGCTCCGGGGCCGGCAGAGGGGTCGGTCCGTACGGCGGGGTGGAGCCGACCGGTGGCGGCCCGTACGGCGGGGTCGGGCCGAGACCGCCGTACGGGTGCGGCGCCGGCGTTCCGGACCGCGCGGACCAGCCACCGGGGTGCTGCGGGTAGCCGTAGGCGGCAGGCGGCGGGTAGCCGTAGGCGGCGGGCTGCGGCTGGTGGCCGTAGGCCGCCTGCGGCGGGTGGCCGTGGGCGGCGGGCTGCTGCGGATGGCCGTAGGCGGGGTGGGTGGGCGCCGGGCCCGGTGGTGGTGCGGGGCCCGCGACCACGGTGGGGAGGTGGTCCGTCCGGGCGGGACCCGCGCCGCCCGGATGCCCGGTGGGCGGCGGACCGGGTACGGAGGCACCGGCGGCCTGCGCGTGCTCCGGGGCCGCCTGGACGGCGGCGGACGGATCGGCGCCAGGCGCGTGCTGCTGACCTCCGGCGGGGCCGCCCGCGACGGTGGCGGGCACTCCCCCGTCGGCGGGATGCCGCGGACCGGCTCCCGGGTTCCCCGGGGTGGCGGCGGCGGGTGTCACGGAGGCGGACCCGGCCGGCGCGGGCGCCCCGGGCGCCCCTGGGGCCGCCGGAAGAGTGCCCGGGACAGCGCCACGTGTCCCTGCGCCGTCCGCGGCGACCGCGGCACCCGCCCCGTCGGCTCCGGCCTCGGCCGCGCCACCGCCACCGCCACCGGCGGATGCGGCTCCCGCGGCGACCGCCGCATGCGTCCCGGCTCCGGCACCGGCGGCTGCGGCACGCGCTCCCGCACCCGCCCCGCCGGCATCAACCCCAGCACCCGCCACGCCGGCCGCAGCTCCGGCGTCCGCGGCGAGGCCCGTCCCGGGGGACTCCGGTCCGCCCGCGACAACCCCCGCGCCCCCGCCCGGAACGCCCGGTCCGCCCGCGGCAACCCCCGCGCCCCCGCCCGGCACGCCCGGAGCGCCCGCGGGCAGCGGGGCCGGGTCGGTGGCGCCGGGCTCGGTCCCCTGCCCCGGCTCCTCCGGGTTCTCGGCGTCCAGCAGCCGCACGGCGTGCCGCCCCAGCTGCGCGACCAGCGCGCCCGGCAGCCACGGGTCGCGGGACCGGCCGTCCGCCACCGTGTCCTCGGCGCCCGTGCGCTGGAGGATCTGGCGCAGCGTCGGCCGGGCGGCCGGGTCCTTCTTGAGGCAGGCGCGCACGAGGTCGGCGATGCCCTCGGGCACCGACTCCAGGGTGGGCGTCTCCTCGGCGATGCGGAACATCAGTGCGTGCGCGCCGTCGTCGGCACCGCCGAAGGGCAGGACGCCGGTCGCGGCGTAGGCGAGGACGGATCCAAGGCAGAAGACGTCGCACGCCGGGGTGATCCGGTCGCCCCGCACCTGCTCGGGCGCCATGAAGCCCGGCGACCCGACCAGGGCGCCGGTGCGCGTGAGGCCGCCGTCCGTGACGGTCTCCAGCGCCCGCGCGATGCCGAAGTCGATGACGCGCGGTCCGTCGATCGTGACCAGCACGTTGGACGGCTTGAGGTCGCGGTGGACGAGCCCGGCGGCGTGGATGTCCGCCAGCGCGTGGGCGAGACCGGCGGCGAGGATGCGCACGGACCGTTCCGGCAGCGGGCCGTGGTCGTGCCCGACCACCTGCTGGAGGCTGGGCCCGGCGACGTACCCGGTGGCCACCCACGGCACGGGGGCCTCGGTGTCCGCGTCCAGGACGGGCGCCGTCCAGTACCCGCCGACGCGCCGCGCGGCCTGCACCTCCTGGCGGAACCGCGCCCGGAACTCCTCCTGCTCGGCCAGCTCGCGCCGCACCAGCTTGACCGCGACGGTCCGCCCCCGGCCGGACCGGGCCAGGTACACCTGTCCCATGCCGCCGGCCCCGAGCCGCGCCAACAACCGGTACGCACCGATCCGCTGCGGATCGCCGGCCCCGAGATTCTCCACGGCCGCGCCGCCTCCCCCCGACAACATCCCCCGAAGCGCCCCCGCGCAACAGCCAGAGGATAGTGCGGGGGAGCGGCCGGACGAGCCGGACCGCCGTCTACGGTTGCGTAACGGCACGGACGGGTCCGTGCCGTTACGGCACGGACGGGTCCGCCGCCCGTCCGGCCGCGCCTCTCGACAACCTGTCGTGGAATGCCCGGGACCGCAGACAGGACGCCGATATCGAGTCCGTATGCCGGACACCTACGCTCGCCGCATGACCCCTCAGCCGAATCCCGCAGCCGGAGCGGCCGTCAAGGCCGCCGACCGTGCGCACGTGTTCCACTCCTGGTCCGCGCAGGAGCTCATCGACCCCCTGGCCGTGGCCGGCGCGGAGGGTTCGTACTTCTGGGACTACGACGGCAGGCGCTACCTGGACTTCACCAGCGGCCTCGTCTTCACCAACATCGGCTACCAGCACCCGAAGGTCGTCGCCGCGATCCAGGAGCAGGCCGCGAGAATGACGACGTTCGCGCCGGCGTTCGCCGTCGAGGCGCGGTCGGAGGCGGCGCGGCTGATCGCCGAGCGGACGCCGGGCGACCTGGACAAGATCTTCTTCACCAACGGCGGCGCGGACGCCGTCGAGCACGCGGTGCGGATGGCCCGGCTGCACACCGGCCGGCCCAAGGTGCTGTCGGCGTACCGCTCGTACCACGGCGGCACCCAGCAGGCGGTGAACGTCACCGGCGACCCGCGGCGCTGGGCCTCCGACAGCGGCACGGCCGGCGTGGTGCACTTCTGGGCGCCGTTCCTGTACCGCTCGCGCTTCTACGCCGAGACCGAGGAGCAGGAGTGCGCCCGGGCGCTGGAGCACCTGGAGACGACCATCGCCTTCGAGGGGCCGGGGACGATCGCGGCCGTCGTCCTGGAGACCGTGCCGGGCACGGCGGGGATCATGATGCCGCCCGCCGGCTATCTGGCCGGGGTGCGCGAGCTGTGCGACAAGCACGGGATCGTCTTCGTCCTGGACGAGGTCATGGCCGGGTTCGGGCGGACCGGTGAGTGGTTCGCGGCGGACCTGTTCGACGTGGTGCCTGACCTGATGACCTTCGCCAAGGGGGTCAACTCCGGATACGTGCCGCTGGGCGGTGTGGCGATCTCCGGGAAGATCGCCGAGACGTTCGGCAAGCGGCCCTACCCCGGTGGCCTGACCTACTCCGGGCATCCGCTGGCGTGCGGGGCCGCCGTCGCGACGATCAATGCGATGGCGGAGGAGGGCGTCGTCGAGAACGCGAAGCGGCTCGGCGCCGACGTCCTGGAGCCCGGGCTGCGGGCGCTGGCCGACCGGCACCCGTCGGTCGGCGAAGTGCGCGGCGTGGGCATGTTCTGGGCCCTGGAGCTGGTGCGGAACCGGGAGACCCGGGAGCCGCTGGTGCCGTACAACGCGGCCGGTGAGGCCAACGCGCCGATGGCGGCGTTCGCGGGCGCGGCCAAGGCGAACGGCCTGTGGCCGTTCGTGAACATGAACCGCACGCACGTCGTGCCGCCGTGCAACGCGACCGAGGCGGAGCTGAAGGAGGGCCTGGCGGCCCTGGACGCGGCGCTGTCCGTGGCCGACGAGCACACCGTGTGACGGGTGCCCGCACGCCCCGGCCCGGGCGAAAATCGAACGCGTAAGGTGGCGTGCTCGTAGACGTGGACGTAGACGTACGAGCACGCCATCCGCACGCGCGAGGAGACGCCCCGACCATGCCCGGCAACAGCGGCACCGGTGCCGTGACGCGCAGCACCCTGCGCCAGCAGATCGCCGACGCGCTGCGGGACGAGGTCCTGGCCGGGCGGCTCCAGCCGGGGCAGGAGTTCACGGTCAAGGAGATCGCCGAGCAGTACGGGGTGTCGGCGACCCCCGTCCGCGAGGCCCTCGTCGACCTCTCCGCCCAGGGCCTGCTGGAGGCCGACCAGCATCGCGGGTTCCGCGTGCGCGAGTACTCCCTCGCCGACTTCCGGGAGATGATCGAGGCCCGCAGCCTGGTCACGGACGGCATGTTCCGCTGCCTCGACGACGCTCACGCGGCCCTGCGCGACCCGCGGGACCCGTGCACCACGGCCACCCTCGCCGGGGTGCGCCGGCGCGGCGAGGAGGCGCAGCGCGCCGCCGCCGCCGGCGACCTGACCGTCCTCATCGGTTACGACCTGCGCTTCTGGCGCGAGCTGGGCGTCCTGTTCGGCAACGCCTACCTCACCGACTTCCTGCACCGCATGCGCGTGCAGTCCTGGGTGTGCCTGGTGCAGCACCTGCGCCGCATGACCGACCTGCGCGGCCTGCTGTGGTCCGGGTACACCGGACTCGTCGACGCCCTGGTGCGCCGCGACACCGTGACCGCCCGTGCGGCGGTCGCCGCCTACAACGCGCACGCCCTCGCCCTCGTCGAGCGACTGGGGGACGGCTGACCGCGGGCGGTCACCCGTCCGGCGGCCGGCGGACCGGGGAACGGCCGGAAGGCGCACCGGCGAGCGGCTGGACACGGGTCCCGCGGGCGGGTGGGCAAGCAGCCCGCGAGGGGTGGGCAGGAGACCCGCGGGCGGGTGGGCAGGGGACCAGCACGGGGAGAGGCCGAGCCGCGCCGCACCGACTAGGCTTCTACTCCTCCGACCGCCGAAGACAACTCCGCTCTGCCCTACGCGAGGAGCCCTCCTTGGCCTGTGACCTGTGGCTGGTACCGCTCGTCGACGTGTTGTGCCACACCCCCGACAACCCGTTCGCCGAGGAACTCGCCCAGTACAACAAGGTGCTGACCGAGAACGGGCTCCCGCCGGTGCCGGTCTACCAGTACATGCCGGGTCTGACCGGCGAGGTGGCGCCGGTGGCCGGCTTCGACTACGACGCACTGCACTTCCTGCGCCGTGCCCACCTGCTCCAGCTGTGCGGCCTTCCGCTGACCCCGGTGGACGAACTCGGCGGGGACTATGAGCAGTTGCTCGAGATGTTCGAGACGACCGCGCAGCAGTCCCACCTCGTCTGGCACTACGACCACGCGGGCGCCTACGTCCCCCTCGACTTCCCGCATCCGCTGTCCAACGACGAACTCCTCGCCGGCGGCGGCCCTTTGGGCTCCTCCCAGGCCCTGCTGAGGGAGCTGGAGCTCGTCGCCCCGGCCATCGGCATCGACCCGGCCAACCCCCCGGCGGCCCCCGCGCCCCCGCCGGGCCCCACGGAGCTGGAGCAGCCTGCCGCGCCCGCGCCGTACGACCCCAGCCCCTTCGCCCGCGAACGGTACGTGTGGCTCGGTCTGCACGCGGCGGCGACGCGCAGCCTGGCCCAGGGCTCGATGATCGTCTTCAGCTGAGCCGGGGAAACCGCCACTCGCCGCCCGGAGCCCGCCATCGGGCACCCCGTGCCCCGCGCCGGCCCCCGGGAACGAGGGCGACAGACGGCCGCTCCCGGCCCCGCCCCACCGTCGCCGCCCCGGAACGGCGCCGCCCCCGCCGCGGCAGAAGCCGGACGGGGGCGTGGTGCACGAGGTGCGCGGGACGCCGAAGCGCCCGAGGGCGGACCACCGGAACCCGGGAGCGCCGCAGCGCCGCACGCCCGAGCTCCCTGGTGCCGCGGCAGGCGACGTCTGCCCGTCGAGGAGCGGCGTCCGATGCGTGCTCCCGGCGTGCCGGCCGGACGCCCTCGTACGGGATGTACTCGGGCTTCCGGCCGGTGCGGCGAGAGGGGGTACCCCCTGCTCGAGCGGAGCCGAGAGCTTGGGTGGGGGTACCCCCTGCTCGAGCGGAGCCGAGAGCTTGGGTGGGGGTACCCCCTGCTCGAGCGGAGCCGAGAGCTTGGGGGAGCGTGCCGGGCGTCGCGACGGGACGAACGTCGCCCGCCGCGGCACTAGACGAAGGAGTTGATCTCGATCGTCTCGTCGCGGCCCGGGCCCACGCCGATCGCGGAGATCGGCGCACCGGACATCTCCTCCAGTGCCTTGACGTACGCCTGGGCGTTCTTCGGCAGGTCGCCGAAGGTCTTGGCCTTGGAGATGTCCTCCTGCCAGCCCGGCAGGTACTCGTAGACGGGCTTCGCGTGGTGGAAGTCGGTCTGGGAGTAGGGCAGCTCCTCGACCCGCCGGCCGTCGATCTCGTACGCCACGCAGACCGGGATCTGCTCCCAGCCGGTGAGGACGTCGAGCTTGGTCAGGAAGAAGTCCGTCAGGCCGTTCACCCGGGTCGCGTAGCGGGCGATCACCGCGTCGAACCAGCCGCAGCGGCGGTCGCGGCCCGTGGTCACGCCCCGCTCGCCGCCGATGCGGCGCAGCGCCTCACCGTCCTCGTCCAACAGCTCGGTCGGGAAGGGACCGGAGCCGACGCGGGTGGTGTAGGCCTTCAGGATGCCGATGACGCGGCTGATCCTGGTCGGGCCGACGCCGGTGCCCGTGCAGGCACCGCCCGCGGTCGGGTTCGACGAGGTCACGAAGGGGTACGTGCCGTGGTCGATGTCCAGCAGCGTGCCCTGCCCGCCCTCGAAGAGCACGACCTTGTCGTCGTCGAGCGCCTGGTTGAGGATCAGCACGGTGTCGGCGACGTACGGCTCGATCTGCGCGGCGTAGCCCAGCAGCTCCTCGACCACCTGGTTCACGGCGATCGCGCGACGGTTGTACAGCTTGGTCAGGATCTGGTTCTTGACGTCGAGGGCCGCCTCGACCTTCTGGGTCAGGATCGACTCGTCGTACAGGTCCTGCACGCGGATGCCGACCCGGTTGATCTTGTCGGCGTAGGTCGGGCCGATGCCGCGGCCGGTGGTGCCGATCTTGCGCTTGCCCAGGAAGCGCTCGGTCACCTTGTCGACGGTCACGTTGTACGGCGTGATGACGTGCGCGTTGCCGCTGATCAGCAGCTTCGACGTGTCGACGCCGCGCTGGTTCAGACCGCTCAGCTCGGAGAGCAGGACCGACGGGTCGACGACGACGCCGTTTCCGATGACGGGCGTACAACCGGGAGACAGGATTCCGGAAGGGAGGAGGTGGAGGGCGTACTTCTGGTCACCCACGACCACCGTGTGGCCGGCGTTGTTGCCGCCCTGGTAGCGCACCACATAATCCACCGAGCCACCGAGCAGGTCGGTGGCCTTTCCCTTGCCTTCGTCACCCCACTGAGCACCGAGCAGCACAAGTGCGGGCACGCGCGTACACCCCTTCCGGGCGGGGCATGTCCAAGGTCAGGGGCGTACGCGGAGTGTTCGCCGCCGCGTGCGTCGCGACCGTCGTTGGCCGCACAACCGTCGGACCGGATGCCCCGGAATAGACGAAGCCCCTGGCGCAATCGCGCAAGGGGCTCTTGCACAAAGATGCTACCCGAGGAAGCGAGGCATGACCGAGGTGGCGACTTCCGACCAGTTGCTGGTGGTCATCGACCCGGTCGCCCGCCGGACCGACGGCGAGTCCGTACGGATCGCGAAGGACGTGCTCACCGCGGGCGCGGCCGCGAAGGTGTGCCTGCCCGAGGGGCCCGAGGAGTTCGCCCGCGCCCTCGCGCGGCGGGGTTCGCGGCGCCCGGTGGTGGTCGGCGACGACCGGGCGCTGCTGCGGGCGGTGTCCGTGCTGCACCGGCGGCGGGAGCTGGCCGGATGCGCGCTGTCGGTGGTGCCGGTCGGGGGCGCCGTGGCCCTGTCCCGCTCCCTGGGTCTGCCGGCCGGCGCGGTGGCGGCGGCGCGGGCGGTGCTCGACGGGGCCGAACGGCGGCTCGACCTGCTCGTCGACGACAGCGACGGGGTCGTGCTCGGCGCACTGCGCATTCCGCCGCTCGGGCTGCGGGAGGCGCCGGCGGGCGCGACGGCGGTCCCGGCCGGGGCGGCCGGCGGGCCGCACCACCCGTGGCTGAGGACGTGCCAGTCCCTCGTCCGGACCTGGGTGACCCGCCCGGCCCGGCCGACGGCGCTCGCCGGGCCCGGGCCCGCCCGGCTGCGGGTGGAGGTCGACGGAGTGACGCTGATGGATCTGGACCATCCGGTGGAGGCGGTGTCGGTCAGACCGGGCGCGCGCGGGGTGGCGGAGGTGGAGGTCCGGCCGCTGTCGGTGGGTGCGGAGGCGTCGCCGGTGCTGGCCGAGGGGCGGACGGTGACCGTGTCGGGGGCGGACTTCCGCTACCGGGCCGACGCGGTCGTCTCCGGGCCGGTCCGCACGCGGACGTGGACGGTGCGGGAGGGCGCCTGGTCTCTGACGCTGCCGGCGACGTCGTGAGGCCGCCGCGGTCGGGGGCCTGGGGAGCGGCCCGTGGGGTCACTCCTGGCCGAACGTCTTCTCGCGGTGCTCCCGCCAGCGTTCCATCATCGCGGCGATCTCGCCGTCGACGAACTCGAAGAAGGCCAGCGTCTCGGCCAGGCGCCGGCCCGCCGGCGACCCCGGGCCTAGGCGGTCGACGCCCTCGCGCAGGGCGTGCTCCCAGCGCTTCAGCACCGCGTCCCGGTTGGTGAGGGCCTCGTACCACTGGTTGCTGTGCACGCGGTAGCGCTCGCGCCGGGAGCCGGGCTCACGCTCGCGCGAGACCATGTGCTGCTGCGCGAGGTACCGCACCGCCCCGGAGACGGCGGCGGGGCTGACCTGGAGCTGTTCGCCGAGCTCGGCGGAGGTCAGCGAACCGGAGTCGCTGGACAGCAGCGCCGCGAACACCCGGGCCGGCATCCGCTGCATGCCGGCCTCGACGAGCTGCGCCGCGAACCCCTCCACGAACTGGGAGACCGCCTCGGGATCCCGCCGGGCCGCGCCCGCTTCCGTCATCGCCGTTCCTCTCCGCCGCCGCTTCCGCCCGCCCCGCCGCCGGGCACCGGGCACCGGGCACCGGCCACACCGTCGACCGGCCCTGCGGCCCCGTCACCGCCGCCGTTCCGCCCGGCCGCACCGGCACGGTCCGGTCCTCTCCGAGTCTATCCGCGCTTTACTCCGTTCCTTAACTTCACAAGTTTCTGAAAGTGGCGTAGCTTCTGAAGCATGATGAAGGCCGACCTCGCCGTCGAGGTGTCCGCACTGCACAAGTCGTTCGGCAGGACCCGCGCGCTGGACGGGCTCGACCTGCGGGTCGGGACGGGCGAAGTCCACGGCTTCCTGGGGCCGAACGGCGCCGGGAAGTCCACCGCCATCCGGGTCCTGCTCGGTCTGCTGCGCGCCGACGCCGGCGCCGCCCGGGTCCTGGGCCGCGACCCCTGGAGGGACGCGGTGGACGTGCACCGCCGGATCGCCTACGTCCCCGGCGACGTGACCCTGTGGCGCAACCTGTCCGGCGGCGAGGTCATCGACCTGTACGGCAGGCTGCGCGGGGGCCTGGACCGGCGGCGCCGCACGGAACTGGTCGAGCGGTTCGAACTGGACCCGACGAAGAAGGGGCGGACGTACTCCAAGGGCAACCGGCAGAAGGTCGCCCTGGTCGCCGCCTTCGCCTCCGACGTCGACCTGCTGATCCTCGACGAGCCCACCTCGGGCCTCGACCCGCTGATGGAGGGGGTCTTCCGGCGGTGCGTGGAGGAGGAGCGCGAGCGGGGCCGGACGGTCCTGCTGTCCTCCCACATCCTCAGCGAGGTCGAACAGCTCTGCGACCGGGTGAGCATCATCCGCAGGGGCCGGACCGTGGAGAGCGGCTCGCTCGCCGACCTGCGCCACCTCACCCGCACCAGCGTCGTCGCCGAGCTCGCGGCCCCGCCCGACGGGCTGGCGCACCTGCCCGGCGTACACGGCCTGGACGTACGGGGGAACCGGGTCCGCCTCCAGGTGGACACCGGCCGGCTGGACGAGGTGCTGCGGTCACTGACCGCGTCCGGCGTACGGTCGCTGACGTCGACACCGCCGACGCTGGAGGAGCTGTTCCTGCGGCACTACACCGGGGACACCGCCGAGGAGACCGCCGGCGACCCCGCCGAGGGCGCCGCCGGGGACAGCACCGCCGGGGTGACCCGATGACCGCCACGGCCCTCCCGGCGCGCACCTGCGGAAACCGCCACCTGGCCGGCACGTGGACGCTGCTGCGCCTCGCGCTGCGCCGCGACCGCGTCCTCATCCCCGTCTGGGTCGCGGTGACCGCCGTGATGGTCCTGTCCATGCCGAGCACACTGGACGGTCTGTACAGCACCCCGGCCCAACGCGCCGACCTGGTGCGCCAGATGGCCACGAACAGCTCACTGCGCGCGATGACCGGCCCGGTCTTCGGCGACTCGCTGGGCGCCCTGACGGCCTGGCGGGTGGGACCGTACGCGGGGATCCTCGCGGCCGTGACGAGTCTGCTCGTCGTCGTCCGGCACACCCGTGACGAGGAGGAGAGCGGACGGCAGGAGCTGCTGTCGTCCGGGAGGGTGGGCCGCCGGGCGCCCCTGACGGCGGCCCTGCTCGCCGCGGCCGTCGCGAACGCCGCCCTGGCCGCGCTGATCGCCGTCGGCCTGGCCGCGCAGGGCGCCGCGGGGGCCCTGGCCCTGGGGCTCGCGGTGGCCGGCGTGGGCATGGTCTTCGCCACGGCCGCGGCGGTCATGGCCCAGCTCACACAGAGCGCCCGTCTGGCGCGGGGCCTGACGGCGGCCGTGCTGGGCGCCGCGTTCGTCCTGCGCGCGGCGGGCGACGCGTCGGCCGGGGCGGGCACGTCCCGGGCGCCCGGCACGGGGGGAGGCTCGCCGGTGCCGACCTGGCTGTCGCCCCTCGGATGGCTGGAGAACGTACGGGCCTTCGCCGGTGAACGCTGGTGGGTGCTCGCCCTGTTCGCCGCGGCGACGGCGGCCCAGACGGCGGTCGCCCACGTGCTGGCCGGGCGCCGGGACACCGGGATGGGCCTCCTGCCGACCGCGGCCGGACCGGCGCAGGGCGGGATCGGGACGGCGGGGGCGCTGGCCTGGCGCCTGCAGCGGGGCGCCGTCCTCGGCTGGAGCGCCGGCTTCCTCCTGGCGGGGGCCGTCTACGGCGCGATGACGGAGGGCGCGGCCGAGCTGGTCGGCGGCAACGACCAAGCGCGCGAGATCTTCGAGCGGATGGGGGGCCGGGCGGGCCTGACGGACGCGTTCCTCGCCTCGATGACGGGGATGTTCGGCCTGGTCGCCGCGCTGTTCGTCGTGGCGTCCGTACTGCGGCTGCACGCGGAGGAGACGTCGGGGCGGGCGGAGCCGGTGCTGGCCGCCCCGGTGGGGCGGACGCGGTGGGCCGCGGGCCACCTGGTGATCGCCTTCGGCGGCTCGGCCTGGCTCATGGTGCCGGCCGGTCTCGGCCTCGCCGCGGGATACGGCGAGCAGGCCGGGCCGATCCTCGGGGCGTGCCTGACGCAGGTGCCCGCGGTGTGGGTGATCGGCGGTGTCGCGGTCCTGCTGTACGGCGTGCTGCCGCAGGGCGCGCCGGCGGCGTGGGGCGTGGCCGGGGCCGTCCTGCTCATCGGCTGGGTCGGCCCCGCCCTGGACGTCCCGCAGGCGGTGCTGGACGTGTCGCCGTTCGGGCACCTGCCGAAGCTGCCGGGCGGGCCGATGCGGTGGGGGCCGGTGGGCGTCCTCGTGGCGCTCGCGGCCACGCTGACCGCGGCGGGCCTCGCGGGGCTGCGCCGGCGGGACCTGACCGGCTGACCGCACCTCAGCCGGTGGTCACCTTCAGCTCCCGCAGTCCCCGGATGACGAAGTTCGGCTTCCGCTCCGGCTCCGCCACCGGAGCGAGCGCCGGGGCCCGCTCGAGCAGGGCTGCCATCGAGGCGGCCAGCTCGATGCGGGCCAGTGGGGCTCCGATGCAGTAGTGGATGCCCGCGCTGAAGGAGATGTGGGGGTTGTCGGCGCGGGCGAGGTCCAGCCGCCCGGGGTCGGTGAAGACCGCCGGGTCGTGGTTGGCCGAGCCGAAGAGCATCGCGATCTCCGCGCCCCTCGGGACCGTCGTGCCGCCGATCTCGATGTCGTCCAGGACCCAGCGCTCGAAGAGCTGCAGCGGGGTGTCGTAGCGCAGCAGCTCCTCGACCGCGGACCGGATCAGGGAGTGGTCGGCCCGCAGCGCCGCCAGCTGGGCGGGGTTGCGGAACAGGGCCCACCAGCCGTTGACGGTGGCGTTCACCGTGGCCTCGTGGCCGGCGTTGAGCAGCAGGGCGGCCGTGGAGATCATCTCCTCTTCGGTCAGCCGGTCGCCCTCGTCGTGGGCCGCGATCAGGCCCGAGATCAGGTCCTCGCCCGGCTGCCCGCGGCGGGCGGCGATCAGGTCCCGCAGGTAGTCGGAGAACTCGGCCGACGCCCGCACCGCCTTCGCCGCCGTCTCCTCTGACGGGTTCAGCTCGTACATCCCGCAGATGTCCGCGGACCAGGGCCGCAGCCGGTGCCGGTCCGCCTCGGGGATGCCCAGCATCTGGGCGATGACCGCCACCGGGAGGGGCTCGGCGACGTCCGTCAGCAGGTCGCCGCCGCCCTCGGCCACCAGCCGCGCGGCCAGCTCGTCCGCCAGGGCGTGCACGTACGGGCGCAGCCGCTCCACCGTCCGCGGCGTGAACGCCTTCGACACCAGGCGCCGGATGCGGGTGTGGTCCGGCGGCTCCAGGTCGAGCATCCCGTGGTCGTTGAGGACGTGGAACGGTTCGTGCGCCGGGTCGGGCGGCGTACGGCCGAAGTCCTCGTGCGTGAACCGGTGCCGGTAGGTCCGGCCCAGCCGCCGGTCGCGCAGCAGGGCCGAGACGTCCGCGTGGTGCGGGACCAGCCACTGGTCGGTGGGCTCGTAGTGGACGACCCGGCCGCGGGCGCGCAGCTCGGCGTAGACGGGGTACGGGTCGGCGACGAACGCCGGGTCCCAGGGGTCGAAGACCTGCGAGAGCTCCCAAGCTGCCATGGACGGACGCTAGCCCGGCCCGCCCCCGCCCGGCCAGGGGTTCCGGCGGACGGGGCGGGCCGGGCCGGAGCGCGGCCCGGTCAGCCGGGGGTGACCAGGCGGACCTCGTAGGCGAAGACGGCGGCCTGCGTCCGGTCCCTGAGCCCCAGCTTGACCAGGATCCGGCTGACATGGGTCTTGATCGTGGACTCGGCGACCACCAGCCGCTCGGCGATCTCCGCGTTCGACAGCCCCTGCGCGATGAGGACGAGCACCTCGGTCTCCCGCTCGGTCAGGTCCCCGTACGCGGCCTGCGCGGTGGGGGCGAGGCGCGGGGGCCGCGCCAGCCTGGAGAACTCCGTGATCAGCCGCCGGGTGACCGAGGGCGCGAGCAGCGCCTCACCGGCCGCGACCACCCGCACCCCGTCGGCGAGCTGCCGTGCCGAGGCGTCCTTGAGCAGGAACCCGGAGGCCCCCGCCCGCAGCGCCTGGTACACGTACTCGTCCAGGTCGAAGGTGGTCAGCACCAGCACCTTCGCGGTGCCGTCCGCGGCCACGATCTCCCGGGTCGCCTCGATACCGTTCAGCTCGGGCATGCGGATGTCCATGAGCACCACGTCGGGGGCGAGTTCACGCACCCGGTCGACCGCCTCCCGGCCGTTGACGGCCTCGCCGACGACCTCGATGTCGGGCATCGCGTTCAGCAGGACCGAGAAGCCCTCGCGCACCATCATCTGGTCGTCCGCGACCAGGACGCGGATGGTGCCCGGCCCACCGGGCGTACCGGCCGTGCCGCCGGTACTGCTCGTGCCGCCCGGGCGAGACGTGCCGCTCGTGCCGCCGGTCATCCCCCGTCCCCTTCCCCGTCCGGGCGCCCGACGGCGGCGGCGACCGGCAGGAACACCGCCACCTCGTACCCGCCGTCGTCCGCCGGGCCCGCCGTCATCTCGCCGTCCAGCATGGAGACCCGCTCGCGCATGCCGGTGATGCCGTGCCCGGCACCCGGCGAGGGCTTCACCAGGGACGGCTGGGGGGCCGGGCCGTTCACCACGCGCAGGCCCAGGCCGCCCAGGACGTACCCGAGCTCGACCCTGGCGCTCGCCCCGGGCGCGTGCCGCAGCGTGTTGCTCAGCGCCTCCTGGACGATCCGGTACGCCGACAGCTCCACGCCCTGCGGCAGTTCGCGCACCGCGCCGGTCACCACCTTCGCCACGTTCAGGCCCGCCTCCCGCACGTTGTCCAGGAGCGCGTCCAGGTCGGCGAGCGTGGGCTGCGGGGCCTCGGGGGCCTCGTAGTCCTCCGCGCGCACGACGCCGAGCACGCGACGGAGCTCGGTGAGCGCCGCGACCGCGTTCTCCCGGATGGTGGCGAAGGCCTTCTCCAGCTCCGGCGGCGGATTCTCCACGCGATAGGGGGCCGCCTCCGCCTGGATGGCGACCACGGACATGTGATGGGCCACCACGTCGTGCAGCTCACGGGCGATCGTGGTGCGCTCCTCCAGCAGGGTGCGGCGCGAGCGCTCGTGCGCCGTCACCGTCTGCTGGGCCGTCACCTCCCGCTCGGCGAACCGGCGGATGTGCCACACGGTCACGGCCAGCAGGACGAACGCGGCGACGACCATCATGGGCGCGGCGTCGCTGCCGTAGTAGCCCGTGCCGAAGAGGGCGGTGACGAAGGCCGCGAAGGCCCCGGTGAGCGCCCACATCCACACCGCCGTGCGCGGCCGGGTGCGTATCGCCACGACGGTCACGACCGTCAGATGGGAGACGAAGGCTCCGGGCGGCCACGGCCCGGCGCCCCAGGACGAGCCGAGGGCGCCGACGATCGCCGTGGACAGCAGCGACGCCCAGAAGGCCCCGACCGGGCGGACCAGGGTGAGCAGCACCGGTGCCAGGACCAGCAGGCCGCACACCCCTGCCGCCAGGCCGCCGCCGCTCCCCCACGCGACGAGCATGGCCAGCAGACCGGCCGCCACCACCAGCGTGTGCGGCATCCAGGCCGCGTACTCCCGCGCGCGTCCGGACAGCCGCCCGCTCCACGTCCCCTCCAGGTTCCGGCGGGGCAGCGGACGAAAGGCGAAGGCGTCGTGGAACAGGTCCTCCCGCAGCCCGCGCAGGGCGTCGGCGGCCAGCCGGAACTCCGGGCTGCGCGGCTGGTACGGACGGAACGCGTCGTCCGGCGTCGTCTGCGTCTGCGTCGTCTCGGTCACGCCGAGAACCGTAGGGGCAGGCGGGGTGCGCGGTCGTCACCAGTGAGGTGGGTTTCCCGGCGTCCGTCTCAGGTACTACGGGGAGAACGGACGGTGGCACCCGAGCCGGCGGGGCGTGCGGCGTGCAGGCGGGGTGGCACCCGAGCCGGCGGGCCGGCGGGGCGAGCCCGCCGGCCGAGTCCGCCCGCGCCCCGGGGCCGCCCGCCGCCGTTCACCACGCCAGCTGGGCGATCTCCTCCGCCACCACCGCGCAGGCGTCCGCCGCCGGGTCGATCAGCGGGAAGTGGCCGACGTCCGCCAGCAGCGTCAGGCCCACCACCTCGCCGGCCTTCGCCGCCGCATCGGCGTACGACTCGGCGACCAGCGCCGGCACCACCACGTCGGCACGGCCCTGGACGAGGGTGGTCGCGATGCCGGTGGGGAGCAGCAGCGCCGGGTCGGCGCAGCCACGGCGTCCGCCGTACTCGTCCGGTCCCCCGAGGAGCTGGAGCGCCGCTCCGCCGCAGACGTCCAGCTTCTCGGCGACGGCGAAGTCGGCGATCGGCGCGAGGGCCACCACACCGCGCAGCGGGGCGGGGCGGTCGGTGCGCCAGGGCGCGTCCGCGGGGAGGACGTGCCGGGCGGCCGCCCACAGGGCCAGATGGCCGCCCGCCGAGTGGCCGGTGATCACCGTACGGCGTGTGTCGGCCTGGGGCAGCGCCTCCCGGACCAGCGCGGGCAGGGCGTCCAGCGCGGCCGCCACGTCGTCGAACGTGTCCGGCCACCGGCCCGCGACCGGGGCCTCGCCCTCCCGGGCCGTGGCGGCGCCGCGCCGGTACTCGACACTGGCCACGGCGAAGCCGCGCCGGGCCAGGAAGTCCGCGAACGGGCTGATGTGGCGGCGGTCGTACAGGGCCCGCCAGGCACCGCCGTGCAGCACCACCACCAGCGGGACGGTGGCGGCGGGCGCCGGGTTGGCGCCGCCGGCGCGCGGGGCGTAGAAGTCGATCACCTGGTCGGCGTGTTCGCCGTAGGGGGCGGTGGCGTCCGGGGCGACCGGCGGGTGCGAGAGGGCCGACTCCTCCTCCGCGGCGGCCCGCGCCGCGGCGTCCCGGCCGGTCGTGTGCTCCGCTCCGGCGGCGTCCCTGGCCGCCGCCGTACCGCGGGCGGCGGTGTTCTCCGGTTCTGCGGCGGCGTCCGGCATGCTCCAACCTCTCAGCTGCGTCAAGGAATTGGCGGACCAGATGTGTGTTCGGCCGTTGGCCGGGACGGTATCAGGCGCATGACGTGCGCGAACACGGGGATGTCACGCACGGTGAGGGACGTCGGGGCGGGCTTTCGCCACGTTCGCGGCAGCGTGCGCCACGACGGGGGGATGCCCGCCGCCGCGTGCGCGACGACGGAGGGTACGCCCCCGGCAGCGTGCGCCACGGCGCGGGCAGTACGCCCCCGCCGCGTGCGCCACGGCGGGGGCGTCTCCTACGAAGGGGCCGAAGAGCGTGCCGGCGCCCCTACGCCAGGATCTCCCCCAGCACCCGGGCCGCCCGTTCCACGTCGGCGAAACCGACGTACAGCGGGGTGAAGCCGAAGCGGAGCACGTCCGGGTGGCGGAAGTCGCCGACCACGCCGCGCTCGATCAGCCGCTTCATCACCTCCGCCGCGGTCGGCCCGCCGCCCTGCCCGGACGAGGGCGGACAGCGCAGCGCGACCTGGCTGCCCCGCTCGGAGTGGGCCGCCGGGGTCAGCGACTCGACCCGCCCCGCGGGCACGTACGCGGCGACGCACTCCAGGAAGAAGTCCGTCAGCGCCAGGGACTTGGCCCGCACGGCCTCCACCGGGACGCCGTCCCACACCTCGAGCGCCGCCTCCAGGGCGAGCATGGACAGGATGTCGGGGGTGCCGACCCGGCCGCGCACGGCACCGTCGGCGGGGGTGTAGTCCGGCCGCATGCCGAAGGGCTCGGCGTGGGAGTTCCAGCCCGGCAACGGCGAGTCGAAGCGGTCCTGCAGCTCGCGGCGGACGTACAGGAACGCCGGTGAACCCGGTCCGCCGTTCAGGTACTTGTAGGTGCAGCCCACCGCCAGGTCGACGCCGTGCGCGTCCAGGCCCACCGGCAGGGCCCCCGCGCTGTGGCACAGGTCCCAGACGACGACGGCCCCCGCCGCGTGCACCGCGGCCGTGAGCGCGGGCAGGTCGTGCAGGCGGCCGGTGCGGTAGTCGACGTGGTTGACCAGCACCGCGGCCGTGCGGTCCCCGAGGACCCCGGGAACCACCGCCGGGTCGGCCGGCCGCAGGGCGCAGCCCGTCAGCCGGGCGGCGGACTGCGCGATGTACCCGTCCGTGGGGAAGGTGGTCGCGTCGACCACGATCTCGTCCCGGTCGCCGTCGCCCGCCTCCCGGGCCATGCGCACCGCCGCCACCAGTGCCTTGAAGACGTTGACGCTGGTGGAGTCGCCGACCACGATCTGCCCGGGTCCCGCCCCGACCAGCGGGGCGATCCGGTCGCCGATCCGCTCGGGCGCGGTCCACCAGCCCCCCTCCTCCCAGGAGCGGATGCGCAGCCGCCCCCACTGGCGGCGGACGACGTCGGCGACCCGGTCCGGGACGGCCGCCGGCAGCGCGCCGAGCGAGTTGCCGTCGAGGTAGGTCACGTCGTCGAGGACGAACCGGTCCCGCAGGGCGGCCAGCTCGTCGTCGGCGTCCAGCTTGCCCGCCCGGGCGGTGAGGTCCCCGGTCGGGGCGGTCGTCTCAGACATGGGACCTCGCCGTCCACAGCTCGGGGAACACGTTCTTGCGGGCCCGCTTCTCCAGCCAGGCCACGCCGGCGGAGCCGCCCGTGCCCGCCTTGGCACCCATGGCGCGGCGGGTGGCGACCAGGTGGTCGTTGCGCCAGCGCCACACCAGCTCGGCGACGTCCGTCAGCGCCTCCCCGAGGCGGGCGAGCTCGTCGGCGCCGTCCGCCCGGTAGACCGCCGTCCAGGCGGCCTCGACCTCCTGCGACGGCTCGTAGCGCTGCGAGACGTCACGGTGCAGCACCGCGTCCGGGATCGCGTGTCCGCGCCGGGCGAGCAGGCGCACCACCTCGTCGTAGAGGCTCGGCTGGTGCAGCGCCTTCTCCAGCTCGGCGTGCACGCGCGGCGCGCCGCGGTGCGGGACGAGCATCGACGCCGACTTGTCGCCGAGCAGGAACTCCAGGCGCCGGTACATCGCCGACTGGAAGCCGGAGCCCTCGCCGAGCGCACCGCGGTAGGAGTTGAACTGGGCCGGGGTGAGCTGGCCGAGCGGCTTCCAGGAGGCGTTCAGCGCCTCCAGCTCGCGCACCGACCTCTTGAGCGCGGCGACGGCCGTCGGGACGTCGTCCGCGCGCAGGGCGTCGGCCGCGGTCTCCCACTCGTGGACGATGACGGTGAACCACAGCTCCATCACCTGGGTGGTGACCAGGAAGACCATCTCCCCGGGATCGTCGGAGAGGGGCTGCTGGAGGTGGGTGAGCACGTCCGCCTTGACGTAGTCCTCGTACGGCGTCGTGCCTTCGAAATCGAGATGCGGGGTCTCGGGCTCCTGAGCCTCGTACGACGCGTCGGACGGCGTCTGCGCCGCCGCCGGTGACGACGTCTCGTACGACCGGTGAGCCTGTTGGGACATCGCTGTCTCCTGCATGAACTCCGGGTAGCGGTCCGCCCCTGCCGATGCCGGCACGGGGGCCCCGGTCCCCACCGGCATCCTGCGCACCGCCCGCGCGGACCGCAAGGCCCGCCCGGCGGCGCGGCCGGGTCCCGGTGCAGGCCCGGGACCCGGCCGTCCGGATCAGCCCAGCGTCTGGGCCGCCGTCTCCGAGGAGTCCTTCAGGAACTGCGTGCAGCGCGCGTACTCCTCCTGCTCGCCGATGGCCTGCGCGGCGCGGGCCAGGGCGTGCAGGGCGCGCAGGAAGCCGCGGTTCGACTCGTGCTCCCAGGGGATGGGGCCGTGGCCCTTCCAGCCGGCCCGGCGCAGCGCGTCCAGACCGCGGTGATAGCCGGTGCGGGCGTAGGCGTACGACTCCACGGCCGCGCCCCGCTCGAAGGCGTCGTCGGCCAGCTGCGCCCACGCCAGCGACGACGCCGGGTGCCGGCCCGCGACCTCGGCGGGCGGGGTGCCCTGGGCGAGGAGTGCGCGGGGCTCCGGGTCGTCGGGGAGGTGGGTGGGGGGCGGGCCGCCCAGGAGGTTCTCGTGAATCGTCATGGGTTCAGTGTGCTGCATGCCCCGTGGGGCGGAACGGGGCGGCTCCTCACGCCGGTGGTCCTCCCCCGGCGGCGGCGTCCGGCCCCGCGCGGCCGGCGGCGCCGTCGGGCCCCGCGCGCCCGGGCCCGGCGACGCCGTCCTCCAGCGGCGGAGCGGTCACGCAGCCGTGTGTGCGGCACTCCGGGTGGGGGCACCGCGGGCTCGGCCGGCGGACCGTGGCGAAGGCCAGCACGGCCCCCGCCACCAGCACGCCCGCGCACAGCGGCATCGCCCGCCGGAACGCGGCGTCGAAGGCGCCCGCCGACCGGTACGCCTCCGGCCCCATCCCCGTCAGCAGCGGCAGCGCGGCCACGGCGATCAGGCCGGCCGCGCGGGCCGCCGCGTTGTTGACCCCGCTGGCCAGGCCCGCGCGGCGGGTGTCGACGGAGGCCAGGACGGTGGCGGTCAGCGGGGCGACCAGGGTGACCATGCCGGCGCCCATCACCAGCACGGCCGGCAGGACGTCGGCGAGGTAGGTGGCGCCCTCGCCGGCCCGCGTCATCAGCAGCATGCCCGCCGCGCACAGCAGGGGGCCCACGGTGAGCGGGATCCGCGGGCCGACGCGCTCGGCGAGGGCGCCCGAGCGGGCCGACAGCAGCAGCATGAGCACGGTGGTCGGCAGCAGGGCGGTGCCCGCCTGGAGCGCCGAGTAGCCCACGACCACCTGGAGCTGCAGCGCGGTGAGGAAGAAGAAACCGCCGAACGCCGCGTAGACGCAGAGCGTGACCAGGTTGACCGCCGTGAACTGGCGGGAGCGGAAGATGTCCAGCGGCAGCATCGGGTCCCGGCGGCGCCGCTCCCACCCCACGAACGCCACCCCCGCGAGCACGCCCGCGACGGCCGTCACCACGACGCCCGGGGAGCCGCTGCCGGCCGCGATGAGCGCGTACGTGACCAGGGCGAGGGACAGGGCGCCGAGCAGGGCGCCGACGACGTCGAAGCGGCCGTGCACCGAGCCGCCCGAGGACTCCGGGACGTGCCGGACGGCGATCGGCGCGCAGAACAGCGCGAGCGGGACGTTCAGCAGGAAGACCCAGCGCCAGCCGGGACCGTCCACCAGCCAGCCGCCCAGGAACGGGCCGACGGCGGCGCCGATGCCGCCGAACCCGGACCACAGGCCGACCGCCCGGGCCCGGTCGTCCGGGTGGAAGGAGGCCTGGATGAGTGCGAGCGAGCCGGGCGTCAGCAGGGCGCCACCCACACCCTGCAGGGCCCGGGCCGCCACGAGGACGCCGGGGTGCGGGGCCAGTCCGCACAGCAGGGAAGCGGCCGCGAACCAGACCACCCCGACGACGAACACCTTGCGACGGCCGAAGGCGTCCCCGAGCGCGCCGCCGAGGAGGATCAGACCGGCCAGCGTCAGCAGGTAGGCGTTGACGGTCCACTGCAGGACGGCGAGGTCCGCGTCGAGGTCGCGGCCGATCCGGGGCAGGGCGACGTTGACGACGGTGGAGTCCAGCAGCACCATGCTCGAACCGAGCACGGTCGTCAGCAGGATCCACCTCCCCCTGGGGGAGCCGAGCCGGACGGCGGGGGCCTGCTGGGCGACGACGGCCATAGGGGAAATCATCCCGCGCCGGCCGGATCACGACCAGCGCGGCGACCCGCAAGGGCCCGGCGCCGTCACCGGCACCGGGCCCGGTCGTCACCGGCCGCGGATCACTTGATCTTCGAACCCGCGGAGCGGAGGTGGCCGCAGGCCTGGACGACGCGCTGCGCCATCGACGCCTCGGCCGACTTGCCCCAGGTGCGCGGGTCGTAGGCCTTCTTGTTGCCGACCTCGCCGTCGACCTTCAGGACGCCGTCGTAGTTGCGGAACATGTGGTCGGCGATCGGACGCGTGAACGCGTACTGCGTGTCCGTGTCGATGTTCATCTTCACGACGCCGTTCTCCAGGGCGGTGCGGATCTCCTCCTCCGTGGAGCCGGAGCCGCCGTGGAAGACGAAGTCGAACGGCTTGCTGCCGGGCGGCAGGCCGAACTTCTTCGCCACGCCCTCGTTGAGCTCCTTCAGCAGCTCGGGACGGAGCACGACGTTGCCCGGCTTGTACACGCCGTGGACGTTGCCGAAGGACGCGGCCAGCAGGTAGCGGCCCTTCTCGCCCAGGCCGAGGGCCTCGGCGGTGCGGATCGCGTCGTCGACCGTCGTGTACAGGGAGTCGTTGATCTCGTGGGAGACGCCGTCCTCCTCGCCGCCGGTCGGGGTGATCTCGACCTCCAGGATGATCTTGGCCTTGCGGGCCTGCTCCAGCAGCTCCTGGGCGATGGCGAGGTTGTCGGCGAGGGTCTCCGCGGAGCCGTCCCACATGTGCGACTGGAACAGGGGGTTGAGGCCGGCCGCGACGCGCTTCTGGGAGAGCGCGAGCAGCGGACGCACGTACCCGTCGAGCTTGTCCTTCGGGCAGTGGTCCGTGTGCAGCGCGACGTTGACCGGGTACTTCTCGGCGACGACGTGCGCGAACTCGGCCAGGGCCACGGCGCCGGTGACCATGTCCTTGTTGTACTGACCGCCCAGGAACTCGGCACCACCGGTCGAGATCTGGACGATGCCGTCGCTCTCCGCCTCCGCGAAACCGCGCAGGGCCGCGTGCAGGGTCTGCGAGGAGGTCACGTTGATGGCCGGGTAGGCGAACTCGCCTGCCTTCGCCCGGTCGAGCATCTCGTTGTAGACCTCGGGGGTTGCGATGGGCATCTGTCCGCTCCTCGTATGTGCGGGTGCTTCTTGCGTGCTGAAGGCCCTGACCTAGGGGGTGACGTCCTCGTCGGCCCCATCTTCGCAGACGACGCCGGTCGTCTTGGACACCGTGTCCGGTCCGTGGATGAAGGGTGACGGCCGGGCCCGGTCCCCCGGCCGGCCGGGGGACGGCTAGTCGAGTCCCAGCTCGTCCTTCGCGTACGCGTACAGGTACGGCACGCCCGCACCCTCCTGGATCTTCTCCGCCGCGCCGGTCGCCCGGTCGACGATCGTGGCGACGGCGACGACCTCGGCGCCCGCCTCGCGCACCGCCTCCACCGCGGTGAGCGGGGACCCCCCGGTGGTGGAGGTGTCCTCGACGACCAGCACCCGGCGGCCCCGGATCTCCGGGCCCTCGACGCGGCGCTGCAGACCGTGCGCCTTGGCCGCCTTGCGCACCACGAACGCGTCCAGTCTGCGCCCGCGGGCCGCGGCGGCGTGCAGCATCGACGCGGCGACCGGGTCGGCGCCCATGGTCAGGCCGCCGACCGCGTCGTAGTCGAGACCGGCGGTCAGGTCCAGGAGCACCTGCCCGACCAGCGGCGCGGCCTCGCCGTCGAGGGTGATGCGGCGCAGGTCGACGTAGTAGTCGGCCTCCAGACCCGAGGAGAGGGTCACCCTGCCGTGCACCACGGCCTTGTCCTTGATCTGCTGCAGCAGCGCGCCGCGGGGGTCCGGCGGGGTTACGGCGTTGACGTCACTCATGCCAGTCAGCTTACGGGCGGCGCCAGGACCAGGTCGTCGTGGCCTCCAGCGGCTCCAGCGGCGTGACCAGGCGCGGGAGGGTGTTCAGGCCGTTGGGGGGACCGGTCTGCGGCTCCACGCACACGGCGGCGTCCTGCTCGTCGTAGACGACGACCCACTCCTCGGGGCTGGTCACTCTCAGCTCCAGCTGCCCGGGCCAGGTGAGCGTGACGTCGACACCGCCGGGCATGCCGAAGCAGTCGTCCCAGGGGCCCGGCTTGGGGTCTAGGCGGTGGCCGGTGGGCAGGTGGTCGTCGCCGCGCTCCTCCTGCCAGGCGGGGGCGAAGCCGATCCGCACGTCCTGGCCGCCGAGGGTGCGCCGGAACCACGGGTGCCAGCCGATCTGGGCGGGGAAGGAGGACTCGTACGTCTCCACCGCCATGGCCAGCGTCAGCGCGTCCTCGGTCAGGGTGGCCACCTGGGTGACGCGGCCCGGATAGGGCCAGGGTGCGACGAGGTCGTAGGTCATGACCGCCTCGGTCGGCGTGGTGCGGGCCGTGCGCCAGGCGCTGTCACGGGCGGTGCCGTGGATGGCGTGCGGCGGGGAGTTGAGCGGCATCTGCTGGACTGTGGCGCCGTCGAGGAAGCGGCCGTCGCGAATGCGGCCGCACCAGGGAACCATCGGGAAGCAGCCGAAACGCTCCCCCTGGCGCAGCAGCTCGACGCCGCCGACCCGGAGCCCCCCGACACGCCCTCCGTTGCCCGGCTGCAGGGTCACTTCCGCGTCGCCCGCGGTCAGCGTGATCTCTTCGTTGCTCACGCGACGAGGCTACTGGGCCGATCAAGAGCGCGTTCGGTGTCCCGGTGGCTGTGGCGCGAACACGCCCCGCTCAGCGGCGCCGCCGCAGCACGCGGGCCAGCACGATCGCCGACGCCACCACGACCGCCGCGGCCGGGGCGGCCCAGCGCAGGGCGGGGCTGGTGGAGACGGTCAGCGGCGCGGGAACGGGGGCGTAGCGGCCGCGCGGTGGCGCGTGGTCGACCTCCTCCGCGCTGCGCCCGATCATCGTCCGCCGCGCGTGCGCCGCCTCGGCGGGCGGCTCGGCGGCGTCGGCGAAGTCCTCGGAGGCGGGCCGCGACGGCTCGCCGTCCCCGTCCCCGCCGTCCGGTTCCTCACCGCCGTCGCCCCTGCCGCCGTCCTCCGCGTCGTCGTGGGCGTCGTCGGCGTCGGCGTCGGCGAGCGGGTCGAGGGAGGGCGGCGGCACCTCGACGTCGAAGACGGAGGTGCGCTCGGCGGCCGCGGCGGACCCGGCCCCGGGCTCCCCGTCCGCGTCCTGCGCCCCGGCACCCTCCGGCTCCCGCCGGCCGACTCCGGGACCGGGCTCCTCGGCCGACGTGCCGGCTCCGGATCCCGGCTTCCGGGCGGCCTGGGCGTCGGTCGGCCCGGCGCCGCCCTCCGAGCCCCGGGACGACCGGGCAGCCTCGCCTTCGGACAACGCGCCGACCCCGCCCTCGGCGGCCTCCGAGCCCTCGGGCGGGCGGGCGGTGTCGCGTCCGGACGGTCCGGCCGTGGCCGCTGTGTGGTCCCCGTCCGGCATCGGTGCCGGGGAATCGCCGGCGTCCGGCGCGGCGTCGAACTCCCCGGTCGCATACGGGGCGAAGTCCGCGGTTTTCCGGGACTCGGCGGCCCCGGGCGTTCCGGCGGGGGCGGCGGCGCCGGCCGGCCCGGTGGCCTCCCCGTCCGCGGCGGCCGCCGCGGACGGCGGCCCCGACGGGGCGGTGTCCGCGAGCCCGGCCGCCAGGTTCTCCGCGAAGCGGTTCAGCAGGCGGATCACGGCGGAGCGCACCGTGTCGGCCGGCAGCGCGGCGACCCTGCCGTCCGCCGTAGCGGTGCCGCCGAAGGCCAGCGTCGCGCCGCCGCCGGTCTCGTGGACCCGGAGTGTGAGGGAGAGACGGGCCGTGCCGGTGCCGCGGGACTCGGCGGCCTCGGCCTCGACCGTGCACGCACCGTCGTCGCGCCGGGAGAGCCGGAGCGTGCCGCGGTAGGTGATGGAGTGACCGCCGACGCGCAGTCTCAGGCGCCCGGCGACCGGCCCGCCGTCCCCGCTCACCGTTCCGCCGCCCGGGCCGTCCTCCCCGGCGGCCGCGTCCCGCTGGAACCCGGGGACCGCCCGGGCCACGCGCGCGGGATCGGCGAGTGCCTCCCTCAGCGGCGGGGCCGGAACCGGAACGAACACCTCGTGCTCCATGTCAGCCGAGGGTACCCAGTGGTGCCGGGTCGTACCCCCGCTCCCGCACAACTCGCCCCCTGCCGCACCGGCGTCACCGCGGCCCCACCCGGCAGTGGCCCGGCTCGACGTGTCGGTACCGGACGGCGGGCCCGTTCGCGCCCGCAGCCAGGATGCCGCCACCCGCCACCCGCCACCCGCCACCCGCAGCCTGCACGGCAACGCACAGCAACGTTGCGTCAGCCGGTGTAGCGCGGGTGGACCAGCGTCGACGGCGGCAGCCCCGCGAGGCGGGTGCGGGCGGCCGCGCGGGCGTCCTCGGCGAGCCCGGCCGGGCTGAGCGTGCGCGGAGGCGGCGCCCCGGGGTCCAGGCGCAGCGCCGGGGCCGTACGGGCGGCCAGGACGAACCCCCAGTCGCGGGGCGGGCGCAGGGCGGCGCCCGCCGTGCGACCGGGCCCGGCGTCGGCGCCCGCGTCGGGGTCGCCGACGCGGTACACGGCCGTCCGCAGACCGGCCGCCCGCACGGTCGACTCCACCGTCCAGAAGACGCGCGGGCGGGAGGAGACGGGGCCCGCGTGCACCGCGAGCCGCCCGCCGCGTGCCAGCGCCCGCCGGGTCAGGCCGTAGAACTCCTGGGCGTACAGCTTCGTGCTCGCCGTGATGCCCGGATCGGGCAGGTCCCCGATCACCACGTCGTACGTCGCGGGCGGCACCTCGCGCAGCCAGCCGAAGGGGTCCGCCGTGGTCACCCGCACGCGCGGGTCCCGGTAGACGTGCCCGTTGAGCCGGGACAGCGCCGGGTCGGTCCGTGCCAGCCGCACGACGTCCGCGTCGGGGGTGACGACGTCCACCCGGCGGACGCCGGGGTGGCGCAGCACCTCGCGCGCCGCGAGACCGTCGGCGCCGCCGAGCACGAGCACGCGCGTGTGCGGGCCGGCCATCGCGGGGTGGACGAGCGCCTCGTGGTAGCGGCGCGCGTCGCGGCCGACCCGCAGCCGCCCGTCCACGTACAGGTGCAGGGGGCGGCCGCGGGTGCCCCCGGTGAGGACCACTTCCTGGACGCCGCTCTCCAGAGCCACGCGGACGTCCGTGCCGTACACCGCGTGCCGCGCGGCCCGTTCGAAGTCGCCGGCCAGGGCGGCGGCCGAGGCGAGCAGGCCGAGCACGACGACGTTGGCGACCAGCAGCAGCCGGCGGGTGCGCGGGCTCAGGTCCCGCCGGAACAGCCCGAGGACCAGGGCGCCGCCGGCGACGACGTTGACCGCGCCGGTCAGCAGCGCGCCGGTCAACTGGCCCAGCATCGGGAGGAGGAGGAAGGGGAAGGCCAGGCCGCCGACGAGGGCGCCGACGTAGTCCGCCGCGAACAGGTCGGCCACCGCGCCGCCCGCGTCCTGGCGCCGGATGCGCTGGATCAGCTCCATCAGCAGGGGCACCTCGGCGCCGATCAGCAGCCCCATCGTGAGGGAGAAGGCGACCAGCAGGAAGCACGGTCCGTCCGCCCACAGCCCGCCCCAGTCGCCGGTCCAGGCGAACACCGCGTACAGCACCATGGCGCTGCAGCCGCCGGTCAGGGCGAGCACCGCCTCGACGGCGCCGAAACCGGCGGCGGCGAACCGGCGCAGCGGCTTCGCGGCGAGGGAGCCGATGCCCATGGCGAACACCATCACGGACAGCACGACCGACGCCTGGGTGACCGAGTCGCCCATCAAGTACGAGGCCAGGGCCACCAGTTCCAGTTCGTAGACCAGTCCGCAGGCCGCGCAGACGAACGCCCCCGCGAGGACGAGGAACCGGCCCGCTCCAGGCCGGACGGGCAGTCTCGCCGGGGTGCCGCGGGCCGGCGCCGGACCCGGCGGCACCAGGCCGGGCCGGGCCGTGCCTCGTGCGGCCGTGCGGGGCGGGGCCGGGGCGTGCGGTTCGATCACGACTGCGACGTTACGTCACCGGTGTGGCACGCTTCGTCACCCACACGCGTGGAACCGGAACGCGCGCAGGTGCGAGCCCGGGTGCGCGCCCCGGCGGGGAAAGGCCGGACGGCTCACCACCCGTCGGCGGCCGCCGCACGTGAACGGGCCCCCACCTTCGTCCGCGTCGCCACCAACTGCCCGTCCTGCGGGTAGGCGTGCCAGGTGCGCCAGTGCACCTGGCCCCCGTGGCGCTGCGCCAGCATCGCGGTGAACGCGTGCGGACTGCCGGGGAAGACGCCGGCGAGCCCCCGGGGGTGGTCGGAGACGAGGGCCAGCAGTTCCTGGGCGCGGCCGGCGAACGATCCCGGCGAGAGGACCTCGACGCGGGCGGCGAACTCGTACTCCCAGTCGTCGGTCCGTTTGGCGACCCCGAGCGGCAGCGGGGTCCTGGAGCCCGGCATGCACGCCACCGTCTCCGAGCAGGCGCCCCGCCCGTCCTCCATGAGCACCTGGTGGGAGGCGCCGAGCACCCTCAACTGCAGTTTCGCGTCAGCCAGTTCGAGGTCCAGCGTCGCCAGCGCGGGCAGCGGCTCGCGCCCCAGGGCCCAGGCCAGGTCGGCCGCACGCGTGTCGGTGTAGGAGGTGTTCAGGGTCGTGAGCATGGATGGGCTCCGCTGGCACGCAGAAAGACGGGGAGACAGGGACCGGCGCACCGCGGTGGGCGCGGGGAGGACAGCCCGGTCGGCCCAGCGCGGGAGACGTGTGTGCGGGACGTCCCCAGGGGGCTGCGTCGGCGTTTTAGAGGGAATCATGAACAGTGGGGCCGCCACAGCCTTTTTACCCAACTTGGTGGGCTTTCCATCCTTCAGAGGGCTCGTCAGTTCAACTGTTCAATGCCGGAGGGGGACACGGCGGGGGACACCGCGTGCGAGCACCGCTCGGGGGCGCCCCCGGGAGTCGACTCCCGGGGGGCGCCCCCCCCCGGCCTAACGAAAGACAAACAAAGAAAAACACTAAA